>PLXM01000151.1:2989-5251 GCA_003153235.1 Rhodospirillales bacterium | reverse complement strand
CCGCCCTCGACCGCCAGAATACCGGATTTGACGTCGCCCATATAAGAGGCAATGCCTTCTTTGGCGATCTCGATGATTTTTCCATTCGAAGGAATAATCGCCTGGCCGACGCCGCACTCACGCGCCAGCGCTGCATGTTTCTCCATCTGCATCTGTTCGCCATGCACAGGAATGACGATCTGCGGCCTTGTCCATTTATAAAGCTGCTTGAGTTCCTCGCGGTACGGGTGACCGGAAACATGCACCGGCGCATCACGGTCGGTAATAACGTTCACGCCTGCCGCATAGAAACGGTTCTTGACGCGGTCGATCGCACGCTCGTTGCCGGGAATAGCGCGTGACGAGAAAATAATCACATCATCAGCCCGCAATCCCACACGCGGATGATCTTCGGAAGAAATGCGCGATAGCGCGGAGCGCGGCTCACCCTGCGAACCGGTGCAGATATAAACGACCTTGTTATCATCCAGCAGCCCTGCTTCATCCTCATCGATGAAAGGCCGAACTGTCTTGAGGTATCCTGACTTTCGTGCCACCTCATCCGTCTTCCACAGTGAGCGGCCGACAAGGCAGACACGCCGATGATTCACTTCCGCCGCCTCATAAATGCTGCGCAGGCGCGATACATTGGTGGCAAAACAGGTGATAGCGATTTTATCCTTGAACTCGCCGAACAGGTCGATGAGGTTTTTCTGCACCGTGCGCTCGGAACCGGAATGACCCGGCACCATGGCGTTCGTACTGTCGCCAATCACCGCCAGCACACCGGCATCGCCGAGCTTAACCAGCTCCTTTTCATCGGTGACATCGCCCTCCACCGGATCGGGGTCCAGCTTCCAGTCGCCGGTGTGCAGGATTGTGCCAACTTCCTTGACCGTGATCGCGAGAGAATTCGCCTCCGGTATCGAATGCGCCATGCGGATATACTGGATGCCGAATGGACCCAGCTCCAGCTTACCCTGCTGCGGCACTTCATGAATGCGCGCCTGCGGACCCCACGTATGTTCATCGATCGCCATACGGATGCGCTCTGCCGTGAACTTCGTCGCATAGAGCGGCTTTCTCAAGCGCGGCCAGAGTTCGCGAATCGCACCGATATGATCTTCATGACCATGCGTGAGGACGATAGCCAGAAGATCCTCGCCGAGATCAACGGCAAAACTTGGATCAGGCAGCAATACATCGACACCGGGCATCGTTTCGTCGGCAAAGCCCATGCCGCAATCAACCATGATCCATTTGCCACGATAGCCATAGAGTGCCATGTTCGCGCCGAAAAAACCGCATCCGCCGAGAGGTACGAAGTAAATTGCATCCGGCGCCATTTTGAAATCAGTCCCTTGAAAGAAGTTGGCAGCCATCAGACAAAAACCTCGCCGGCATTGACGGTATGCCGTGCGCCGTCGGTTGCTGTCAGCAGCAGGGCGCCGGTTTTATCCAGCCCCTCAAAAATCCCCGTCAACTCGCCTTTCGGCAGCCGCGCGGTAATGGTTTCTCCCAGCTTGAATGCCCGCTCCATCCATGCATCGCGGATGGGCGCAAAACCATACTGCTCCCATTGCTTGACGAGGATGTGTATTTCCTTCGACAGGAACTCGAGGACATGTCCGGCTTCATAAGTGCTGATGCCTATATCAAAAAGCGATGTCGCATTTTCAGGCGCGCTGACGATATTCACGCCGATCCCGACAACCGCCCAGGGAACACTCAGCATCCCCTGGCTTTCCGTTTCGACCAGAATGCCGGCGGCTTTTTTACCGTTGATGTAAAGGTCATTCGGCCATTTCAACCGGATGTCATTTGTCGCAGGCACAAAGCTTCCCAGCACATTCGCCAGCGCCACGCCCGCCAGCAGCGATAACTGGCCGATCTGCGCCACGTTGACATGCGGACGCAGAATAATGGTCATGAAAAGATTGCCGGGTATCGAAACCCAGCTGTTGCCCTGCCGCCCGCGGCCCGCCGTCTGCTCATGCGCCCATATGATAACGCCTGAAGGATAGCCGTTCTTCGCCAGCTTGCGCGCCTGATCGTTGGTGCTGCTGACCGACTCCATCTCTACGAGATACATAGGCTCTATAAGCGGTTTGTAAGGCATTATTTTATCAACGCCTGCGCTGCGGCTTCCGCACTATTCAGGACCGGCGCAGGAAGGATGATAAAGAACACGACAAAGGCCGAAACAGCACAAAGGATCAGGTTCAGGCCGCGATCATGAGCGGGGTCAAACCCGGCCCCTGCAGACTCCTCGAAATACATCAC
>PLXM01000151.1:0-2977 GCA_003153235.1 Rhodospirillales bacterium | reverse complement strand
GGAATGCCCGCCATCGAGAACATCAGTATGGACATGGCCAGCGCCAGCAGCGGCTGCTCTTTGGCGAGGCCGGAAAGGTCGCTGATTTTCTCAACCATCTTACCCCTCTGCTTCATCATCAAGACAACACAGAAAATACCCGCGCTCATGATGGCATAAATGGTCATGTAAATAACCACGGCTTGAACACCAGCCGTGCTGGCCGCCGCAACGCCGACAAGAGCATAACCCATATGTCCGATGGAGCTGTAGGCCAACAGGCGCTTGATGTTCGTCTGCACGATGGCGGCAACGCCGCCAAGCGCCATAGACGCGATGGAAATCACGACAATAACCTGACGCCACTGCTCGACCATGTCGCCGAACGGTCCCATCAATACGCGGGTTACAAGGGCCATAGCCGCCACTTTTGGCGCAATGGCAAAGAAAGCCGTCACAGGCGTCGGCGCACCTTCATACACGTCCGGCGCCCACATGTGAAACGGCACGGCTGAAATCTTGAACGACAGCGCCGCCAAAATCATCACCAGACCCGTCACAACGCCCAACGACACGGTGCCATGACCGTGCAACGCTTCAGCAATTTGCGGGAAGCCGGTGGCGCCGCTGAAACCGTAAATCAGCGATGAGCCATACAGCAGCAGACCCGACGACAGCGCGCCCAGCACAAAATACTTCAGCCCCGCTTCTGTCGAACGGACGCTGTCGCGCTGTATCGCCGCCAGCACATACAGCGGCAAACTTTGCAATTCGAGGCCCATATAGAGGGAAATCAGGTTATTGGCAGAGATCATCAGCATCATGCCCAATGTCGCAAACAGGACAAGGATGGGGTACTCGATCCGGTTGATCTTCTCGCGTTCGACATACTGCGTCGCCATCAGCAGTGACACGGCGGAGCCCAACACTACGACAAGTTTCATGTAGGATGAGAAGCCGTCGGCAATAAACATGCCGTTAAAAGCCGTCCCCGTTGTATTGTAGAAAATGATCAATCCTGCGACAAACAGCAGAGCAAAAACGCTCAGACCCGAGATGAGCCTGTAATACTCTTTCTTTGTGAACACACCCAGCAGAAGCAGGGCGAGCGCCATCACCACCAGCTTCAGCTCGGGCAGCGCCACCATTAAGTCATTGTTGTCAAAAGATACCATATTCTATTCTTTCTTCTCCTGAGGAGCGTCATCGAGATGTTCCTGCAAAGTATCTGCATTCGCATCGTTATAACGTGTAATCACCTTTTCCAGCGCCGGCGCCATAGGGTTAATGAAGCTTGAAGGGTAAATCCCCATCCAGAACACAAGGGCGATCAGCGGCACGAAAATGGCGATCTCGCGGCAGTTCACATCAGCCATCGCTTTAACATCGGCTTTTGTCAGCTCGCCAAAAACAACGCGCTTGTAAAGGTACAGCATATAGGCCGCGCCCAGCACAACACCCGTTGCCGCAAGAAACGTCGTGATCGTGTTGACCTGGTAAGTTCCCAGCAACACAAGGAACTCGCCGACGAAACCGGACGTCCCCGGCAGGCCGACGGAGGCCAGCATAAAGATCATGAAGATCGTCGCATAACGCGGCATGTTATTCACCAGCCCGCCGTAACGCGCAATCTCTCTTGTGTGCAGGCGGTCATAAACAACGCCGACACAAAGGAACAGCGCGGCTGAAACGACACCGTGCGACAGCATCTGGAACATTGCACCCTGCATGCCCTGTGTGGTCACGCTGAAAATACCGATCGTCACAAAACCCATGTGCGCGACGGAAGAATAGGCGATCAGCTTCTTCATGTCTTCCTGCACGAGAGCAACCAGCGACGTATAAATCACCGCAATAACGCTCAAGCCGAAAATCAGCGGCGTGAAATACTCGGACGCCTGCGGCAGCATCGGCAGGGAGAGCCGGAGAAAGCCGTAGCCGCCCATCTTCAGCAAAACACCCGCCAGAATGACGGAACCCGCTGTCGGCGCCTCGACGTGCGCATCGGGCAGCCACGTATGCACCGGCCACATCGGCACCTTCACCGCGAAAGACGCAAGGAATGCGAGGAACACCCATTTCTGCATCTCGATTGGAACAGAGGCTTCCATCAGCGTCGGAATGTCAGTGGTATTGAACTGGTGATACATCGCCAGAATAGCGATCAGCAGCAGCACAGACCCCAGCAGGGTGTAAAGGAAAAACTTGAACGCGGCATAAACGCGGTTCTTGCCGCCCCACACGCCGATGATCAGGTACATCGGGATCAGCACGGCTTCAAAGAAGACGTAGAACAGCACCAGATCCAGCGCCGAGAACATACCGATCATCATGGTTTCCAGCAGCAGGAAAGCCATCATGTATTCACGCACACGCTTCTGGATCGACTCCCAACTCGCCAGAACGCAGATCGGCGTCAGCAGCGTCGACAGGAGGATGAAGAAGACCGAAATACCATCCACACCCATCTTGTAGGCGATATTGAAGCNNGCGCCCCGAGCAGCGGCAGGAAGGTAATGAGCGATAAAACGGGAAAGTTAATCATGGTTCCAGCCCCCTACCTTTGCACTATAAAAATGTAGGCCGTGATAAACACCACGACACCCACCAGCATGGCGAAAGCATAGTGGTATACATACCCCGTCTGCATCTTGCTGGTTTCACGCGACGAGCGCTCGATAGTGGCGGCGATGCCGTCCGGTCCCAGTCCGTCGATAATCTTTCCGTCGCCCACTTTCCACAATTTTTTACCGATGAAGAATGCCGGAACAACGCCAATCAGGTTATATAGCTCGTCAAAATACCACTTGTTGAAAAACAGGTTGTAGAGAGGCTTGAAGGCCTTGGCGATCTTCCCTGGCAGCTTCGTTGACTTCATATAGAAGAAGAACGCCAGAAGAATGCCGCACAGCCCCACCAGCGTCGGCAGTAAACCTACCCATTCAGGGCTGTGATGCACTTCCGCCAGCACATCATTATCCGAGAGGACTTTCAGGCT
>PLXM01000212.1 GCA_003153235.1 Rhodospirillales bacterium | reverse complement strand
CTTCATGCAGCGCACCGCGCCCTCGCCCGAGGGAGCCACCATATCGTAACCGTCGGAGGTCGCGCCGTAACCGGTAACTTCGGCATAAATCTTTGCACCGCGCGCCTTGGCATGTTCCAGTTCTTCAAGCACCAGCGTGCCGCCGCCGCCAGCAATGACGAAACCATCGCGGTTCGCATCATAGGCGCGGGAAGCCTTGGTCGGTTCATGATTATACTTGGACGAGAGCGCGCCCATCGCGTCGAACAGGACGGTCAATGACCAGTCCAGCTCCTCGCCGCCGCCGGCGAAAACGATATCCTGCTTGCCCCACTGGATCATCTCGGCGGCGTTGCCGATGCAATGCGCCGACGTGGCGCAGGCGGAGGTGATCGAATAATTGACGCCCTTGATCTTGAACGGCGTCGCCAGCGTCGCGGAATTGGTGGACGACATGCAACGCGTCACCATGTAAGGCCCGATGCGCTTTGGCGAGCCCTGACGGGCGACATCAAAAGCCGTGAGCAGGTTCTTGGTCGAGGGGCCGCCGGAACCCATGATCAGGCCGGTGCGCTCGTTCGATACATCTTTTTCTTCGAGACCGGCGTCTTTGATCGCCTGTTCCATCGAGAGATAGTTATAGGCCGCGCCGTCGCCCATGAAGCGCAGCAGCTTGCGGTCGATCTTGTCCTCGAGCGTGATGTTGGGACGGCCTTCCACATGGCTGCGGAAGCCCATCTCGGCATATTTCGGCGAAAAGACGATGCCGGATTTTCCTTCCTTGAGTGATTGCGTCACGGCATCCTGATCGTTACCGATGCCGGAGATGATACCAAGACCGGTAACGACGACGCGACGTGTCATGAGTCTACATTCCTTTGTTTATTGCCGAGCCGCAGCTCGGCGGGGTAGCGAAGTGAATTACATCGACCGCGGATTTTCAAAGAGACCGACCTTCAGGTCCGCCGCTTCATAGATCACCTTGCCGTCGACTTCCACAACACCGTCGCCGATGCCCAGCACCAGCCTGCGATTGATGACGCGCTTGATATTGATGCGGTAGGTAACTTTCTTCGCTTCAGGCAGAACCTGTCCGGAGAACTTTACTTCACCGACGCCGAGCGCACGGCCCGAGCCATGTGCGCCCGTCCAGCCGAGATAGAAACCGAGCAGCTGCCAGACGGCATCAAGGCCGAGGCAGCCGGGCATCACGGGGTCGCCTTCAAAATGGCAGGCAAAAAACCACAGGTCAGGCTTGATATCAAGTTCAGCCACGATCTCTCCCTTGCCATGCGCGCCACCCGTCGCGGAAACATGGGTGATGCGGTCGAACATCAGCATCGGGGGCAATGGTAATTTTGCATTGCCGGGGCCGAACAGCTGGCCTTTGCCGCAGGAGATCAGGTCTTCGTATGAGTAACTGGATTTTGGTTGATGGGTCATCGCTTCTTCTGACACTTGAACGTTAAGACTTTGCACGCGGGATTGCCCTCCTCTTAAGCTGGAATAACATGCTCTTTGTAGTGCGCTCCCAGAATCATGCCGGTTTTCGCCAGCGATTTTGCAATACTTGGGTGAATCTGTCCAACATCTTCGACAGATATTACAGCAACCATCCGACCAACAGCCTTGGCCACAGCCACAGCACGCCCCAGCGGGTCTTCCAACCCTATCAAAACAAAGAATTCTTCAATGGAGGGCTTAATTTCCTTAAGATATTCTGGAATATGTTTATCTTCCGCGTCATTGGCCGCCGCAAGGGTTGACCAGTTCTTGGTGCCCGGTGTGCCATGGCGGAGGGATTCCCTCACCATGACATTCATGAACTCTGTCTCGGCTTCGGGCGGCAGCTTCATCTGGGTCTGCGCGATATAAAAATAGTTGCCGGCAACGGCACCAAGCCCCGTCAGCGCTTGGGCCGTGGTATGCGCATTGTCCGCCATGAAGTCTTCCACCAGCAGATCGCAGAAATCCTGCGTCGCCATCTCGAAGGTGAGCGAGGCGATGACGGATTCAACCAGCAGGCGCAGCATGCGGTCACGCGCATAACCGTCTTTTTCCCACAACGGGAAATCGCTGATGATCAGCGCAATCGCAATCTCGTGAAGATCATCCAGCCCCTTGGGCAGTTTCTCCGCCGTGTTGCGCGCCAGCAGGCGGCCTAGCTCGGTATCATGATCAAGCGTATAAGCCAGCGGCATCAGCGCATCATCGGTCTTCTCGTCGGCAGGGTCCGCCCTGACCAGATCAGCGATGCGGTGGAACGCCTGCTCCATGATGACATCCGGCTCTTCATATTCCAGCAGCGTTTCCGTGATCATGCCCGCGTAGATGCAGAGCGAGCGTATCATGCGGACTTTCGGGTCCTTGTCCTTGATCAGCGTCTCCAGCCGTGTATGGATGTTTTTCGCTTCTTCTTTCAGACGTTCCTGTGAATCAGGGGATGACAAAACCGTTTTCTTTCTTTTTACTTGGCTTTTTATTTGGTGAATTTTTCGTTTTTATTTTGCGAACTTTTCGCTGGGCAAAACACCCCAGACGTTGTCCCGTTTAATCCACCCCTTATAGCTTGCAACCTTGAGATAACACCATTGATTGTCGCAATGGTCAAGACCGGCAATAACCCCCGGCTCAAGCTTGACCACGGGTTTTGACCCCTCGTCCGGCTTGCGCAGCAGCGTCTGCACCGGGCCGGTGACGATCACCGCCCGCTTGCCGGACAGCAGGCTTTTATGCACCCAGCCCTTATCGCCGTCCTTGTCGGCAATTTGGCGCCAGACATCGAATTCCTTGATGATCTCGACAGGCAATCCATCCTTTTTCAGCACCAGCGTGACGGGATAGCGCAAACCGGGGCCTGTCCTCAGATTGACCTCATCCGCATTCAGGGTTACAAACCGCGGAACCGGCAATTGAGGTCCCGTGGCTTCTTCGTCGGCTGCATACACCACGCCGGCCGATGCCAGGCAAAACGCCAGAAGCAGCACTGTAAAAAGCTTGTTTTCGATCATCTGGAAAGAATAAGCGGAATGAAGTCCTGCTTCCAGTACCTTTTTATATTTACATATTATTAAATTTAATATCTTGTCATAACCTGAAAAGGCCCTTATGATCTGCAACTGCATTTCAAGGAGAAAATAATGAACGATATCGATGCGCTGCAAAAGACATGGCAGGACAACCTGCAGCCGCTGCTGAGCGGCAGGGAAGCCGTCGATAAGCAATATGAAGCCAACACGGCAAAACTCAATGCCCAGCAGGACAAGGTCAACAAGGCGCACGGGCTGAAGCGTCTCAAGAACCCGTTCATCAAAGCCGCCAAGATCAGACCGCTGAAGCGCAAGCAGCGCAAATTCGAGAAACGCATCTCCGAAAAAGACCAGCAAATCGCAAACGTGCTCGACGGTCTTTTTACGAACTACGACAAAATACTCATCAGGGATAACAACGTTAAGACCACCTACAATTACCTCAAGGACACGTACGATCAGGTTGAGAAGACCAAGGCTATTGTCCAGCATGCCGCAAAAAAATGCGGGCGTGCTGCTACCGTTGAAAACGTCACCGGCGACGCTACCGATGGCAACGGCAGAAACAGGGACAGCATTATTATCGGCGTTGTCGTCGGCATCGCGGCGCACTTCAATACCAAAAGCGCGCTCAAGTCGGTCAAGAAGGCGCAGCAATCCGTGGAAACCCTGCGCCAGAATCTCAAGGACGACGGATCACAGATCAGCAGCGTCTATGCTGCGGAATATATCTCCCGCGACAGCTCATGGGCGATCATCGATGACGCGATCGGCGGCTGGATGTCCGGTTGGGGCAACTGGATGGTGGCCCGCGAACTCAAGAGGACGAAGGAAGACCTGCTCAACGTCACCAGCACGCTGGACCGTTTCGCCGACAGCCTCACCGACGACAAGCTGGCACTGCTGGCCAGTACGTCGAAACAGTCGAGCGACATGCACCCGACCCTTGTCGGGCTGGTAAAGTCACTGGAGCCTTATCTGCCGGCGGCTAAGCCAACAACCGGCACGACGACGGCAAGTGCAGTCCGGAAGCCTGGCAATAATGTCCAGCCAAAATAAAATAGACCGCCGCATTTCGGTCGCGCCGATGATGGGCTGGACGGACCGGCATGACCGCTATTTCATGCGGCTGATCACGCCGAACGCGCTGCTCTATACCGTGATGCTGACCACGGGCGCGCTTGTGCACGGCAAAAAGTTCAAGATCCTTGAATACAATCCCGAAGAACACCCAATCGCACTGCAGCTGGGCGGTTCCGACCCCAAAGACCTCGCCTATTGCGCGATGCTGGCCGAACGCTATCACTACGACGAAGTGAACCTCAACTGCGGCTGCCCGAGCGAGCGCGTGCAAAACGGAAAATTTGGCGCCTGCCTGATGGCCGAACCGCAGCTGGTCGCCGAGTGCATTGACGCGATGAAACAAGCCTGTTCCATTCCCGTCACCGTCAAAACGCGCATCGGCATTGATGACCATGACTCATACGAATTCCTGACGGATTTTATCGGCGCGATCGCCGCAAAAGGCTGCGACACTTTTATCATCCACGCCCGCAAGGCGCTGCTCGACGGCCTCTCGCCCGCCGAAAACCGCACCGTGCCGCCGCTGCGCTGGGATGTTGCGCACAGGCTCAAGCAGGACTTCCCGCAGTTAAAGTTTATCCTCAATGGCGGCATCAAGACGCCGGATGATGTGCGTGCGGGACTGGCGCAGATGGATGGCGTGATGATCGGCCGCGAAGCCTACCAGAACCCCTATTTCCTCGCCGAGATCGAGCGCGATATTTTCGGCACAAAGGATATCCGCAGCCGTAACGATGTGATCGAGGCGCTGATGCCCTATATCGGAAAGTCTTTAGAGAACGGCGTGCCGCTGAAAGATATCACGCGGCATATTCTGGGGCTGTATCAGGGCTTGCCCGGTGCACGCCGCTGGCGGCAGATACTCAGCCAAGAAGCCTATAAACCCGCTGCGAATGAAAACGTCGTGCGCGAGGCGCTGAAACACATCGCTGCCTGACGAACGGTCTTTATGCGGGCTTGTTCTGGCTGGCGTTATTAACCTTGAATTTCTTAGCTTCCTTGGAAGCAACTGCCGCCGATAACAACGAACATGCTTCCCATCCTATTGCCGCCGTAGCAAGAGTGCCTAAAGCGACAGGCGCCACTGCAATCGCCGCCGCAGAAACAACAGCCAGCGCCGTAAAGGTAACAGCCATCTTGCCGAGGAAAGCCGCATCAGCGCCCTTTTTGCCCGACAGAACGTTAAATACGTTCGACAAAGTGCCTTTGACTTTTTCTTTGATCTTCATTTTCCGCGCCTTCTCTTTAAACCGTTAAAGCTTTTTTCTTGTCGTGCTGCTTGGCCCAAAGACAGGAAGCGCGGGCTGCCAAGGCAGAAGACGCCAGATCACAGGCAACTGCCAGAGGTACAACAGTAACACCGAGCGCAGCGCCCCCCGTGACGCCCACAAATGCGGCCGCACCTACAAAGGCAACCGAGGCATAACCGGCAAGACCCGCTTTCCAGCCTTTTTTAAAGGCCAGCGTGTTAAATACGTTCGACAAAGTTCCCTTGAGTTTGTCTTTTGTCAAAGCGCTCTTGAGTTTATTTTTTGCGCTGCTGACATTTTCTTTTACGTTCATTTTATGTTCCTTTAAAAGAAGCCCTAGTTCTTCAAGGCCTTCAGCTTTTCTGTTCCGGTAGCTGCCGCAACGATGAGCTGCGTCTTCACTTCCGGGTTCGTGACCGCATTTGCAGCTTCTGCTATATCGCCAAAGATCTGCGACAGATCATCAAGGCTCTGCTCTTTGTTGCTCTTCAGCAGATAACTGATGTTCGCCTTCTTAACAATAGCGCTTTCTTCTGGCTCTGGCGCATTTACAGTTTTCAGTTTTTCCTGTCCAAGAGCCGCAGCCACGCTTAACTTTACTCTCGCATCTGCATCCGTAACCGAACCTGCTGCTTTTGCCACAGCATCAAATATGGCGGAAAGTTCCTTTACAGCTGTTTCTTCCTTGCTGGGCAGCAAAAACTCGATACCTGTTCTCAAAGTCATGAATGTGCACTCCTGTTAAAAAATACTGTTACTTAATCCGCGGGTATAATTACACACTATGAAAAAAGAATCAATATATTTCTGAAAAATAATATAACACCTAAACCATTGTATATAAAAGAAAACCGCCGCCAGACATAAGCCGGAACGGCGGTTTCTTATTTATTCCGATGCTTTAATTAAGCAGCCAGAGTTTGCTTGGCTTTTTTGTCGTTTTTAGCCGAGTGAGCAGAAAGACCGCCCCAGAGAACTGTATCCAATGCCCAGATACCGGCTGCCAATGGCGCCGCAGCAGCAGCGAAGGTCACTGCGAGACCGGCTGCAACGATAGCGGCACCAGCCGCAATCTGCGCCTTGCGGCCGTTTCTGCCTCTGACGGTGTTAAATGTGTTTGTCAGTCTGCCCTTGAGTTTGTCTTTGGTGAGAGCGCCTTTGATCTTGTCTTTTGCGCCGATGAGTTTTTCTTTAATTTTCATTTTACATTCCTTTTAAAAAGAGGGGGATGATTAATACGGGGAATAATCACACGCTATAAAAAGATAATCAACATGTTTTCAAAAAATAATGGGTGCCTAAAAAGTTATATTTATCAATAGCTAACGGTAGGACATGAGAGCGCTGCCGTTCTTTTTAAGCCAGCGGCGCGAGGCTCCGGCGTCATCCGTCAGCGAAGCACAAAGCGCCCAGAATTTCCGACTGTGATTCATGTGCACACGGTGCGCGACCTCATGCGCCACCACGTAATCCAGCACATGCGGCGGTGCGAGGATAAGCCGCCATGAAAACATCATGCGGCCATCCGGGCTGCAGCTGCCCCAACGCGTGCGCGGGTCGATCACCCGCAGCGGCTTGGATTTCAGGTTCAACTGGTCCTGTTTTTGTGCTGCGATATCGGATAGCACCTCTTCCGCCGTTTCTTTCAGAAAATTCTTGATGCGGCGTTCCAGATGCTCGGGGCGGCTGTGCACAACAAGCGTGTCATCCGTCAGAGTTGTTACGCCGCGTCCATCCCTGCGCACGATCCTGAAATCACGGCCATAGACAGGGATAACCTCGCCCTCGGAAAAATGTTTCGCAACGGGTATTTTGCGGCGGTGCTGTTCGATCCAGTCGCGATTACTCTCGATAAAGCGCAGCGCCCCGTGCTCGGATGCACCGCGCGGCCAGGTCAGCACCACGTCGCCGATTTTTGCATCAACCCGCAGTGCCATGCGCCTTGCACGCTGACTCGCCTTCACGCGTACGCCTGCGATCTCAGCGGGAGCCTCGATAGGAGCTTTCTTCTTACGCAGCCCGAACATGCTGCGCTGCCAGCCACTTGTTCAGGGCATCGATGTAGGCGCGGCAGGATGCGGCAATAATGTCGGAGTCGACACCCACGCCGTTGTAGTTCTGTCCAAATGAGAACAGGCGCACATTCACCTCGCCCTTCGCATCAGAGCCCTGCGTCAGCGCCTTAAGCTCATAGTTGTGGAGCGACAGGTCATCATGCGGCACAAGTTCCTTCATCGCCTTGAAACAGGCATCAACCGGGCCTTTGCCCGTGGCTTTGAACTTTTTCTTGACGCCGTCAAAGTCGATTTCGACCTCTGCTTCCTGCGGACCGACAGAGCCGGAACGCACAGAAAGAGACACAAAGTGGATGCGCTCGTGCGGCAGGCCATCCGTCGAGTCGACAATCATCATCAGGTCGCCGTCGGAGATTTTCTTCTTGCGGTCAGCCAGCGACTTGAAGCGCTCGAACGCCGCGTTCAATGCGTCATCGCCCAGCGTGACGCCGAGCTGCTGCAGCTTGCTGCGGAAGGCGTTACGCCCCGAGTGCTTGCCGAGAACGAGGTCAGTCTTGTCGCGACCGACTGATTCCGGCGTCATGATTTCGTAAGTGTTGGCGTTTTTCAGCATGCCGTCCTGATGGATGCCGCTTTCATGCGCGAA
>PLXM01000045.1 GCA_003153235.1 Rhodospirillales bacterium | reverse complement strand
GCGCCACTTCGTATTCATCCTTATACGCCATCAGCTTGTAATAGTACTTGGCGACAGCTTCGGTAAGTTTACCCGCTTTGCCATTCAGCTTTTCATCGACCGATTGCACGGCATCCACCAACGCTTTGTATTGCCCGGCGTAAATGGCGCTCTGATAGCCCGTGAGAGATGTCATACGACGTGTAACGATTTCATCGGCTGATTTAGAGATTTCGCGGTGACGCTCCGCATCGCCAATGCCCTTCGGCGTGGTGATTTCCTGCAGCTTGGCAAGATTGAAGGCTGCACGGCGGCCCCAGACAAAAGCCTGCTGGTTCATTTTAACGGCGGCACCATTGAGCTCGATCGCCCTGAAAATAGCTTCGGGGCTGATCGGGATCAAGCCCTTCTGGCAGGCATAACCAAGCATGAACATGTTGGTCGCGATTGAATCGCCGCAAAGCGCCGTCGCCAGCTGCGTTGCGTTCAGGGTAGAAAGGTTACTTTCATCGCAAATCTTGCCGATGGAAGAAATGATCTGGTCGGCCGGGATTTTCCAGTCCGGATTGTGGGTGAACTCGCCGGTCTGCGCTTTGTGCGTATTGAGGATGACCTTTGTCTCGCCCATCAAGGAACCAGCCGGGCGGATTTTGGAGAGGCAATCGCCATCAGCCGTAACCAGCATGTCACAGCCAAGAATAGTGGTCGCACCGGCAATACCGAGGCGGACGGTATGAATATCTTCAGGTGTCTGGGCAATACGGATATGGCTGGTAACGGCACCGCCTTTTTGCGCGAGACCGGTCTGGTCCATCGTCGAGCAGCCCTTGTTCTCAAGGTGCGCCGCCATGGCCAGAATAGCTCCGATCGTGACAACCCCTGTGCCGCCAATACCTGTAACAAGGATAGCCACAGGCTTACTCAAATCACCAATTGCAGGCGCAGGCATATCTTTGAAGAAGGCTTCAACATCGTCGCTCAGTTTGGTGATTTCAGGTTTCTTCAGACCGCCTCCAAGAACGGTAACGAAACTGGGGCAGAACCCCTTCACACAGGAATAGTCCTTATTGCAGCTCGACTGGTCGATCTGGCGCTTGCGTCCGAATTCCGTTTCAACCGGCGCGACGGAAAGGCAGTTTGACTTTTCACCGCAGTCGCCGCAGCCTTCACAAACTCTTTCATTAATCATGATGCGCTTTGCGGGATCGATCATCAGCCCGCGCTTGCGGCGGCGGCGCTTTTCGGCAGCGCATGTCTGGTCGTAAATCATGATCGTCACGCCGGGCGTCTCGCGCAGCGTGCGCTGGATCTGGTCCAAGTCATCGCGATGGTTGATATGCGTTCCAGTCGGGAAGTTCGCCTTGTTGCCGTATTTCCATGGTTCATCCGAGACAACATAGATCGCCTTGACGCCTTCAGCGAAGACCTGTTGCGCCACCATCTCGACGCTCAGCTGGCCATCGACATGCTGACCGCCGGTCATGGCAACAGCATCATTGTAGAGAATCTTGTAGGTGATGTTGATATCAGCCGCAACAGCTGCACGGATCGCCAGCAAGCCGGAGTGGAAATAGGTACCATCACCGAGGTTCGCAAAAACATGCTTCTCGGAGGTGAACGGCGCCTGACCAATCCAAGGCACGCCCTCACCGCCCATCTGCGTGAACATGACTGTTTTGCGGTCCATCCACATCGCCATGTAGTGACAGCCGATACCGGCCAGTGCGCGGCTGCCTTCCGGCACGACGGTCGAGGTATTGTGCGGGCAGCCGGAACAATAGTAAGGCATGCGCACCACCGGCGACGGCTTGCCTTTGATATCAAAATTCCTGTGAATGACTGCCATGCGCTCTTCGAAAGATTTGACGTCGGTCAGCGCCTTCAAACGTTTGATCAGTGCATCGCCGATCTGCGATGGGGAAAGCTCATACGTTTCCGGCAGCAGCAGCGCACCTCTTTCGTCTGTCTTGCCGACAACGCGCGGGCGCTTCGCCGCATCGACATTGAAAAGGATTTTCTTGATCTGCTCTTCGATCAGGCCGCGTTTTTCCTCGACGACAAAAATCTCGTTGACCTGTTCAGCCAGCTTGCGGATGCCTTCGCTCTCCAGCGGCCAGACCAGCGTCACCTTGTAAACAACGATCCCCAGCTCTTCCGCACGGCTCTTGGTAATGCCAAGATCTTCCAGCGCCTGCATCGTATCCATGAAGCCTTTGCCGGTAGCTACAATGGCGAGGCGCTTCTGTGACGGATTAATAATGTATTTATCGAGACCATTGGCACGTGCATAAGCCTGTGCCGCAGGCAGTTTCAGATTGACAAGGCGCTCTTCCTGCGCAACAGGCGGATCATACCAACGGATGTTGAGGCCCTCCGCCGGCATGTTGAAATCTGTCGGCGTTTTAAATTGCATCGCAAAAGGATCAGTAAAGACAGAAGCCGAGCTGTCCGCAAAATCACTGATAATCTTGAGTGCGGTCCAGCAGCCGGAATAACGCGACATGGCGATGCCATGCAGGCCAAGTTCCAGCGCATCCTCGATGCCGGACGGATGCAGGACGGGAATCATACAGTGGATAAAAGCGTGTTCTGACTGATGGGGGAATGTGGATGACTTGCAGGCGTGGTCGTCGCCCGCGAGCGCCAGCACACCGCCATGCTTCGAGCTTCCCGCCGCATTGGCATGTTTAAGGGCATCGGCCGAACGGTCAACGCCGGGGCCCTTCCCGTACCACATGCCGACAATACCGTCATACTGCGCACCCGGACCGAGATTAAGCTGCTGGCTGCCCCAGACAGCCGTCGCGCCGAGATCTTCATTCACGCCGGGAACAAACTTGATATCATATTCATCGAGGTATTTCTTGGCCGCCATCAGCGCCATGTCCAGCCCGCCCAAAGGCGAGCCGCGATAACCAGAAATAAAGGTGGCCGTCTTGAGGTTACGGGCAGCATCCAGCTGGCGCTGCATCATGGGAATGCGCACCAATGCCTGCAGACCATTCAGATAGATACGGCCGGATTTTTCGGTATATTTGTCTTCCAGCGTTACAGTGCGCAGCATGTACTTCTTTGTCCCCGTTGAACTAAGGATAAGGTAGTTGACGACAGGGAGTTTGAGCAACTTAATTTCGCATGTATTATACAAAAAATATTGACATAATACATAAAACGCATTAAGGTTGCCGGAATCAGCATTCAAGGAGAAATTTAATATGCCGCAGATTTCCGCAGCGATTTTTGACTGGGATAAAACCCTTGTAGAATCGATGGAAGGAATCCGCATCGCCACCAACTATGCGCTCGATGAAATGCGTGAAAAGGGCTTCGAGGTGGAAATTGGCTATAACGAAAAAGGCTATGCGCAATGGACAGCCAAACAGACGCAAGTCCGCTTCTCCAGCACAGCCAATGAATTTTTCGACAATACCTTCAGCCAATTCGGCGATGACGTTGCTGCCATGGCGCTCGATGCCTGGCGCGAGAAGATGGTCGAAGTACATCTGGACAACATTGAGGTGCTGGAGGGAGCCGCCAAGACGCTCTCTTCCCTGCTGCAAAAAGGCATTCCAGTCGCCATCGTCAGCAATAAGGATGAAGATCTTCTAAAAGAAGAAGTCGCCTATGTCATGGGAACAGATGCTGAAAATATTATCGTCAAGGGTGCTGTGCCCGGTCATAAAGGAAAACCTTATCCAGATCCTATTTTCGACGCCCTGCGGCAGCTCAATGTTTCCGCCGCCAGTTCCGTCTGGATGGTGGGCGATTCAGTTTCAGATGTGAAAGCCGGCGTTAAATCGGGCAGCTACCCTATCCTCTTCAGCAGCACGAACTGCGCTGCTGTCAAAGCCCTGCAAAACGACCCCGAAAAAGGATCAGTCGTCAGCGGTAAAGATGTCGGCTTTGTTGAAAATCATGCTACGCTGCAGCAACTCATCGCAACATCTGAAATTGTGCCCACGCAGCCCTATGACCCGGCAAACAATCCGCGCTTTGTCTGCAAGGCTCCAGCGCCAGGAAAATAAAAAAACTTCGCGTTTTAAAAATCAGGGGGCGTGAGAAGCTGGCCGTTTAGGGCGGACTGACCGCACATCATTGGTCATGCAGTGCACGCCGCCGCCGCCGAATTCAAAGTCCTTCTGCCCGTACGCATCCGGAGAAATCACTTTATAGCCGCGCCCGGCCAGTTTTTTGCCAAGATCCCTGCAAACACCCGTCATGATAATCGTGTCGCCGACATCAATCATATTGGTAGCCAGATTCCTTGCTTCGTCATTCGTCAGCTCTATAACATTCTTCGGCCCGACGATATCGAGGATTTTCTGATAGGTATCCCTATCGGTCAGAAGCGGCGAAAGCATCACTTCGCCATGAGACAGTTCTTCCGACATGCCGGTATCCATGTGATACATTTCCGGATAGTTCGTCAAAGGAACAGCCAGCCCCGACCACTTCTCTTGCTGCGTTTCATTGATGGCATTGACAAGTCTTTGTACGCAATCCCGCGTTGTCCTGTGTTCAAGCCCGACAAAAATCGTCCGGCTGCTGTAATGACGCACGGCATTGCCGCCTTCAAACCACGCATCCTTGACGGTAACCGTCTTCACACCGCGCTCCTGCAACGCCTGTTTGATCTGTTCTATTTCGCCCTTGTATGCCCGCCTGTCACTGGGGTGCATATGCATACGATTCATTACATCGGGATCAGGCAGATAGGCCGTATCACCGATCATCACATAGCGGTCACGGGTATACACTTCCCTGAATCCGCCTTTGTCCTCTGCGGGAGTCAGAACTTCAAGATGCGCACCTGCCTTGACCAGAGCATGGCGGGCACAAAGCCACTCCCTGTAAATCTGTATTTTCTCTTCACGGGAATAGTATTTTGTAATCTTCTCGGGACCAGCCATGACCAGCGTCCGTTTTGTTTCAGCCGCTTCCTTGTCAAGCTCTGCGGCATCGAACGGAAGATCACAGCCTGCTGCGCTGTTGAATTGTTCTATAAGAGTCCCTTTAAGTTTACTGAGTTGTTCCGGCGACAGGGAATCTTCTCTGTCTTTTGCTCCGATCAGTCCGCCCCAAAAAGGTCCCGTGGCAGCGATGGCCTTGGGCAGAAGGCACTCAACGGCCTTCTCATCCACAACAATCTTGTAACCTTTCGGGACAAGCGGCGCCCGCCCCTCTATATAGCGCCTGATTTTCTTCAGCCGCTCGTCAGAAACAGGAAGATCAGATTTTTTTTGTGGCATGACGTTTTCTCCGGTTTTATGGAACCTACCATGTCTATGTGAAATAGCAAGATTTAAATTCAGAAATAAATAGTTATGTTAAATATAAACCAACCCAAATGCCGTTAAAATCTTTGGGTTGCGGCACTGAAAGATAAGCCTTTCCCCTTTTGGAAACCCATGCTACAAATGCCCATCTGTTAACTCTATAGTTATGAAAATATTTGGAAAGGGGTGATTACCATCGTACAAGTCGTTGTACGCGATAACAATATCGACCAGGCATTACGCGCATTGAAGAAAAAGATGCAGCGTGAAGGACTTTTTCGCGAAATGAAGATCCGCCGGCACTACGAGAAGCCGTCGGTTCGCAAAGCTCGCGAAAGATCCGAAGCCGTCAGACGTTATCGTAAACTTGAGCGCAAACGCAAAGAGCGCGACGGTGAATAGTTTAGTAATCCCCTAAGATTACGACTAAAAGTTAAGGAATTCTAAATGTCACCCTGCTAAACTCAGGGTGACATTTGGATTTTCAGGACTACACAAGGAGGCCATGTATGAAATACAAAGGTGATGCAAATCTTGAAGAACTTCTGAAAGGCGCTGGCGAAACACGCAGCCTCGAAGAGGTGAAGGCAACACTCAAAGGCATACTCGCCGCCCCCGAAGATATCGCAGGCCCGACATTGTGGCTGACGCTTTTCAAGACAGGTTCCAGCGCCGAAGTTGCGCAGCAGCTGACGGCGTTGAAAGAAGAACTTGCCGATCATCAGGAAACTTTTCATCAGGACAGACTTGCCGACATGCGCGCAGAGATGGCCAAGCGCGGCATTGATGGTTTCTATGTTCCCCGTGCCGATGAATACCATGGCGAATATGTTCCCGCCCGCTCTGATCGTCTGGACTGGGTAACGGGTTTCACAGGCTCCGCAGGAGCTGCTGTTGTACTGAAAGACAAAGCCGGTTTCTTCACCGATGGCCGCTACACGCTGCAAGCCCGCAAGCAGGTGAACAAGAAAAACTTTGATATATGCAGCACGGCATCCGACCAACAGCCGACACCTACAATGAAGCCGACGGAATGGATCGAGAAGAACCTGCCCAAAGGCGCAAAGCTGGGCGTAGATCCGTGGATACAGAGCGCGAATGAAGTAAAAGATATCAAGGCTGCCGTTGAAAAAGCCGGTGGAACGATTGTATTCGTGGATAGCAATCCTCTCGACGCCGCCTGGAAAGGCCGGCCGGACGCGCCGATTTCTCCTGTCGTGCCGCAGCCTCTGCAATACGCCGGTGTATCTTCAAGCGGCAAGCGCAAAAATCTGGCCAGCGCCCTGAAAGAAAAAGGCGCCGACGCTCTTGTTGTCGCATTGCCCGAAGAAACCTGCTGGCTGCTGAACG
>PLXM01000051.1 GCA_003153235.1 Rhodospirillales bacterium | reverse complement strand
TGATGATCACGCCGTGGAACTTCCCGTCGTCTATGATCACGCGTAAGGCAGGCCCGGCATTGGCGGCCGGCTGCACGGTTGTGCTGAAGCCCTCGGAGATGACGCCGTTCTCAGCTCTGGCGCTGGCCGAACTGGCCGAGCGCGCAGGTATGCCCAAAGGCGTGCTGAATATCGTGACCGGCGATGCGGCGCCGATTGGTAAGGAAATGACAGAAAACCCTGTTGTCCGCAAGCTTAGTTTCACGGGTTCTACGGCTATCGGCAAGATGCTGATGGCGCAGTGCGCGCCGACTGTAAAGAAGGTATCCCTTGAGCTCGGGGGTAATGCGCCGTTTATCGTTTTTGACGATGCCGATCTTGATCTGGCGGTTCCTGCCGCGATCATGTCGAAGTTTCGCAATGCGGGTCAGACGTGTGTTTGCGCCAACCGTATTTTCGTGCAGGAAGGCGTCTACGATAAATTTGCAGAAAAATTCACGCTGGCCGTGAAAGCCATGAAAGTCGGCAGCGGTTTAGAAGACGGTATTGACCAAGGCCCGATGATCAATATGAAGGGGCTGGAGAAAGTCGAGCAGCATTTACAGGATGCAACGGCCAAGGGCGCAAAGCTTATGACTGGCGGCAAGCGTCATGCTCTAGGCGGACAGTTTTATGAGCCTACGGTGGTAACAGGAGCAACACCGCAGATGAAATTCTTCAGTGAAGAAACTTTCGGCCCGCTGGCGCCGTTGTTCAAATTCAAGACCGAAGAAGAAGTCATCAAGCTTGCCAATGATACTGAATATGGNNCTGGAATACGGTATGGTGGGTGTGAACAGTGTTGCTATCGTGGCACCTCAGGCCCCCTTTGGCGGCTGGAAACACTCCGGCATGGGAACGGAAGGCTCCAAATACGGCATTGAAGACTACCTTGAAATCAAACTTGTTGCGCTGGGCGGTCTGTAAAAGCTCACCCCCGCTATTCTGGTAAAATTTTTATTACTGAAAGCAAAGCCTGATTGGAGGTATTATATCTTCAGGGGCTATAGGGGAACGTATGGCAGATAAAGCAGAGCAGCTACAGCCACAAAAGGACAGCGGCGAAGAGGATGCCGCCGGGGCGAAGAAGTCGTCCAAGAAGCGGCTTGAGTCCGGCTACTATTCTGTCGTCAGCCGGATCACTTCCGATGGCAGATTGTTGGTAGGTCAGGATATCGAGATTTTTCTCGAGAAGGAGTGCCCTGCTTTTGCCAGTCCCGGCACGCGAGCGTATGAAGCCAAGGACCGCCGCCAGGCAGGGGAACAATTCGCCTTGTTGTGCAATCGGGAGGCCGTGCCGCGCGTCACGCATATAGGTTCATATAAAGCCCTCAAAAACCAGCACGTCCTGCCCCTCCTTGATGCAGGCATTATCAACTGGCCGGCGGAAGGCCGCCAGAAGTTTGCCTTTGTCTTCGAGAAGCCTGTTGGAAAAAAGCTTCTGGAATC
This sequence comes from Rhodospirillales bacterium, assembly GCA_003153235.1. GTDB lineage: Bacteria > Pseudomonadota > Alphaproteobacteria > Micavibrionales > UBA2020 > PALSA-926. The sequence goes on along the minus strand of PLXM01000051.1, from coordinate 15,060 downwards.
TCCTGACGGGCAGCCTCACAGGATATCCGAAGACAACCTGGTTCCGTTTCTGATAGAGCCTCTTGTCAGGCTTCTGGAGCAGTTCAGGAATGTCGAGCTGATTCACAGGGCTATTAATGCCGAAAATATATACTTGATAGGCAGCGAGGGGGCGGAGCATGTCGTCCTGGGCGAGTGTCTTTCATCTGCGCCATCATTGCACCTGCATCCTTTATACGAGCCGCCCTCCCGCGCTGCAGCGCAGCCGTCGGGGCGCGGTCCTGGCACCATCAAAGATGATCTTTATGCGCTAGGTGTATGCGTTGCCATGGCAGCACGGGGTGAGAGCCTGATACGGGGTAAATCGCCACAGCAGATTATTCATGAAAAAATAGAGGAGGGCTCTTATACGACGATTGTCGGCAAGGAGCGCGTTCCTGTCAGCATATCGGAATTTTTGCGCGGGGTGTTGAGCGATGACGAGAGCCAGAGGTGGGACCTTGACGCTGCGCTGACGTGGCTCGAGGGACGGCGTCTCAGCCCCAAGCAGCCGCGCGTGACATTGAAAGCTGCGCGCCCGCTATCTTTTCACGGGCAGAAGTTCTGGGACTTGAGGTCTCTGGCGCAATCATTTTCCGAGAATGTCACAGAAGCATCCGCAGAGGTCGAAAAAGGACAGTTTGATGTCTGGCTAAAACGCAATTTCGAGGACAAAGGGCTGGATGCGCGCTTTAACCGCGTTTGGGACAAAGAGAAAGATGCGCCGCGTGAAAGGCTGATCTCCAGCATCTGCATGGCGCTGGATCCGATGGGACCGGTGCGTTACAAGGGGCTGTCCATGTTTCCGGACGGCTTTGGCACGGCTTTGGCGCATACGACTGCCAAGGGTGAGGATATCCAGATCTATGGCGAGGTTTTACTGCAGCAGCTTTTCAATGAATGGGTCAGCCAGTCGTTCGACGATGTTCCTGACGCCGCCGGAACATTGGCAATGCTGGAAAAGTGCCGCAGTGCTCTCACGCAGAAAATGCCGGGGTACGGCATTGAACGCATACTCTATATGCTGAATATGGAAGCGGCGTGCATGAGTCCCGCCCTGCAGAATCATTTTATTTTGTCGTTGGGTGGGCTTTTACTGGCGCTTGAGGATATTTCGCGTCAGCCGGGTCGTCCTGAGAACGTTCTTGACCGGCATATGATCTCTTTCATCTCGATCAGGGAACCTAAGATGATTGATCCGTATTTCGGCTATGTGAATTCCCACAACAAGGGTCAGCAGGTCATTGGTATTATACGGGTGCTGACGTCAATCCAGCGCAGGTTTTCCGTACCGGCTGTGCCGGGGGTGTGTAATTGGCTTATCTCTCTTACGGCGCCGATGATTGACCTCCTGAATGACCGTGATTTACGGCAGGAGATGACAAAGCGGATTAATGCGATGCAGGGTGGAGGCAACCTGAATGTTTTGCTGGATCTTGTCGATGATACGGCTCTGATACGGGATGATGCGCAGCGGTTTTTATATGCCCAGCAGGAGTTTGCGGCGCTTGTTGCTGAAAAAATCCAGATAGAGGGTTATCTCAAGAAACGCCAGAATTTCGGCAGGGCCACAGGAAGGCAGATTGCCATGCTGGTTTCCTGCGCTCTGGGGATAATGGTTATTGTGGGCTATGTCGCCTTGCGCTTTATGAAGATGATATAATGACGGGATGTAAATATGGCGAGTAAAGAAGAGAATAATAAAAGCGGTACCGAAGCTGTTAAAGCGCCCTTTTCATTAAGATTTGCAATATTCATGGTTTTTGTGTCGGCGCTTGTTTTCTTGCCGACGACGATTATTTTCTTTGTCTGCATGATTCCGACGATGGTCGCGGCCATTGTGGACAGTAACCCGCGGAAAACTGCCTGGCTGACAATAGGCGCAATGAATATGGCGGGTACGGTCCCCGTCTGGTTCTCTTTGCTGGATGTGGGGCATACCATCCCGGCGGCCTTCCAGCTTGTCCTTGATCCCAAGATGCTCATCATTTCCTACGGTGGGGCAGCTATCGGCTGGGGCCTTTATAACTATGTGACGCCGTTTGTCGCAGCTATTGTTCAGAGTAAAAATGAACGGCGTCTACGGGATATTGACAAACGTCAGCGGGCGCTTGTGAGGAAATGGGGTGAAGGCGTTATTTTAAAATAATTTTATCTAATCAAGGCTGTTTCTTATACGGAAATCACACAGGAATGATTTTGAATAATATTCCTGATACGTTTTATCAACAATTAATAAGAGGTTAACATTGCTGCTATAGAATTAAAGATTGGGGGGCTCATTACTTCAGGGCAGGGTAGTTCATGTTAAAGACATTCAAACGCTGGTATATCAATGACAATGGGGTTGCTGCCATCGAGTTTGCGCTGGTCGGGCTGCCGTTTATTATCATGATGGTTGGCATGATTGAAGTGTGCCTTTTCTTTTCGTCAGCAGTTTCTCTTGAGGGGGCTGCAAGCGATGCTGCCCGTATGATCAGGACCGGTCAGGTACAGGCGTCGGGCAACCCCGTGCAGGTCTTCGAAGATGAGTTGTGCCAGCAGGTGAGCGGACTTATCACTTGCGCAGGACTTCAGTATCAGGTCATTCCCATTGCCAATAACCAGTTCACTAATGCACAAGCGATGGCGCCGCAGTTCGATGCGCAGGGAAATTTATTGAATCAGGGATTTAATCCGGGCCAGTCAAGTCAGGATGTCTTGATACGCATTGTATATCCGTATGTGTTTCTGACCCCGTTTCTGGGGAGGATCATGACCGGCGGCGCGGCTGAGCAGGCCGTGCTGATGTCAACGATTGTTATTAAAAACGAACCTTACACTTTTGGAGGCTGAAATGGTGTTGGGCATGCTCAGACACTGGTGGAAGGATGATGAGGCTGTCGTTGCCATCGAGATGGGCATACTGATGCCGGTGATGTTGACGATGCTGCTGGGCATCATGGATATAGGTAATGAAGTTTATCTAAGCCAAAAACTGATCAACGCTGACCAGATGGTTGCAGATTTGCTGACGCGTAATGATACCGATTCAAATGCTGACCTCCAGGATGCTCTTATTGCGGGGCAGCTGACACTGTCGCCCTTTGATACAACGACTTTTGGCATTGATATTGTCGGCATACAGTTTCAAGGGGGCCCCACGAAACCCACCATCGAATGGCGTTATACCAATAATATGACATCAAATCCGGATGTGCCAAATGATGCGCAGAATTTGGGTAATGATCAGGATGGGGTCGTTGTTGTGACGGCTGTTTATACGTATGTGCCTTTTTTCTTTGGCGGACTGACGAGTGCTTCTTACAATCTTCAGGAAGTCGCTTTTGCCAGAGGGCGTAATGGGTTGTTTATTCCGTTAGTGTAGCGAGAGATTTTTATTCCGAAAGGGTGGAGTCATGTTCAAAGTAATGTTAGAGAAGTGCAGGGGGTATCTCAGTAATGAGGCCGGTCTCGCTGCAGTCATGTTGGCCATGCTTCTGCCAGCGCTGGTAGCTTCTGCCGGTATTGCGGTCGACCTTTCAACGGCTTACAACTCTAAAAACCGTCTGTCGGAAGCGCTGGATAAAGCTGTTTTGGCAGTGGGCTCTTCAACCGCTTCCGGTCTTACCACACAACAGCTGCAGGACCGTTTTACGGCATTCTTTAACGCCAACTATCCGACGGGGAAATACGGTACGCCTTATGATGTCAGTCTCGCTATTGATGGCAGCGTCATGACAGGATCGGCCAGTGCGCATGTGCCAACGACTTTCATGTCGATTGCAGGCGTCAGCACGGTTGATATTTCGGCGACATCGCAGGCCGTACTGACGCTGGCGGGCGTCGAGGCTGTGCTCGTGCTAGACGTTACCGGATCGATGGCGGGCAACAATATTGCCGCTTTGAAAACTGCATCAACAAACTTCCTTAACATCATGTTCACGTCAATTACAGACCCGAAATATATAAAGATCGGAATTGTGCCGTGGAATGAGACAGTCAATGTCGGCTCTTATGGATGGGGGCAATATCCGGATGGAAGCTACTACGGCAAGCCGTTCGTCAGCCCACCGGCAACTGATAACTATATGGCGCCAGGTAACATTACGTATGATCCAACACAGACATACCAGTGGTGGGGTTGTGTTGTTGAGCCGAATGCGGCCTCGATAACGCAGGACAATTACACAACGAACTGGACAATGTACCGTTATCCATCGGGATCATGCACGCAAAAGAACTGTACGCAATATAGCTGCAACCAGTACAACTGTGCTGCCTATAAATGTAATACGTTCAACTGCACAGCATATGCCTGCGCACAATACAACTGTGCCACATACAGTTGTGAAAAGTGCCCTAGCGGCTACAAGGTTTCGGGCACCAGCTGTAAAAAAAATAGCGGGTCAGGGACGACAGCTTGTACAACGCCAGGAACTTCTGCAAATGGAGCTGCCTGCTTTGCATATGGCAATACTTGCATACAACAAGGGGCATGCCAGACCTACGGCAATACCTGCCTATCCTATTCAAACCAGTGTCAGACCTACGGTAACACATGTTTGCAGCAAGGGGCATGTCAGACCTACGGCAATACTTGCGTTGCCTGGGCAGATACACCTAATGAGAACTGTGCAGCATCTCCTGTTGTTCCGTTGACAAATAACGAGACGACACTGAAGAACGAGATCAATGGCTTGCCAACGCTGGGCAATACCTATTCCGATATCGGTATGGTATGGGGCTGGCGCGTTGTCTCGCCCAATTACCCCTTCCAGGAAGCATCGGCGTATAGCGATACAAACTGGTCGAAGACGGTGATCCTGATGACTGACGGGAATAACACCATCAACACGGTGATCTCAGGAGAAGGCAACTACGGCGCGACCGGCACGTCCACGAGCACGACAGAGCAGAACAATAAGTTTGAGCAGGTCTGCACGAATATGAAAGCGATGGGCATACGCATTTACACGATCACGTTCCAGTCTGCCATCAACGCAACGACGCAGCAGTTTTATAGGAGCTGTGCCACGAACCCGAGCATGTATTACAATGCACCGGCTAATCAGGATCTGGTCAATGCGTTCGAGAAGATCGCAACCCAGCTGAGCCAGCTGCACTTGTCTAAGTAAAAGCGCAGTCAGAATATGAAAAAAGACGTTTTTTAAAGATGCTTTTTTCTTGCCACAAGTACGCCGTTCTATGCGACAATTAAGCAAGGCCATAGGGGTTTGGCCGGACTTGTTGCTATTGGGGAATTCGTATGAATAAAACTTCACTGATGATCATGGGCGGTGCGCTCGTGTTTGCCATTCTCGTGGCGCTGATGGTCAGTATGAAACTGGCGCCCAGCCACCCGAAAGAAGTAGTGACGACAGGTACGGACGTGCTTGTTGCCAGCAGGGATATGATGGCCGGTGAAGTATTGAAGACCGAGGACGTGCATTGGGAGAGCTATCCTGACAATGCTGTTTTCGGCGGCATGATCAAGAAAAAAGAGCAGTCGGATCCAAATAAGCTTGATGCCTATGGCAAACCCCTGAAGCGCGATGTCTTGTCGGGAGAGCCGATTACGACACAGGCTATCGTTGATGCGCATGGGAGCGGGAACTATCTTGCCGCCGCTCTTGGCCCCGGCATGCGTGCCGTAGGTGTTTCCGTCAAACCTGAAACGACTGCCGGAGGCTTTATCTCTCCGGGCGACTATGTGGACGTTATTCTTACCTTTCAGGTTAGCCTGAAAGGCGATGCGGCCAATTTCTCTGATGGTGTTGTGCAAAGGGTTGCCAGCGAGACGATCTTGAGCAATGTACATGTGCTGGCGGTGGATCAGAACTCGAAGGATGATGCCCATGAAGCCAAGGTCGGGCGCACGGTCACACTTGAGGTGACGAAGCAGGGAGCGCAGATTCTGTCGATGGCTGCCAACATGGGTGAGATTGCGTTTGCTCTACGCCGCCTTGGTGACAAAGATACGGGTACTGATGCAGATGAGAAACTGACAACGGATGTTAGCACCAGCAAGGTAATCCAGAAAATATACCAGGATGAAGCTATTGGCGGAACTAAGTCATCTGACACTAACATCCGTCTTTTTAGCGGCAATGATGTCTCGAATGTCCCGGTCCGCCCCACGCCTCAGGCTCCGGCTACAACGGGAGAATGATCTGATGCTGGTAAAGTGGCTTGGTCTTTCAGCCGTCCTTTCCCTGCTGCTCATAGCCGGCATTTCTTTTGCCGATGGTTACAATGATAATGATCAGGATCATGATGACGCGCCGTTGAAAATTACGATGGATCAAACAAAACTTATCCATCTTAAGCAGGATGCGGCAGATGTTATCGTCGATAATCCCGGCCATGTCAGCGTTGCCCTCGATAACCCGCGCCTTCTGATCGTCACGCCGCACAACCCGGGCGTTACATCCATGACTGTGCTGGACAGCGGCGGTGAAACGATCATGCGCCGCGATATTATTGTCACAAACGTGCAGCAAAACTATGTACGGGTCAGACGCATGTGCAATGGCTCGGATCCTACCTGTTCAGCGACGTCATATGCGTATTGCCCTGATGGCTGTTATGAGGTTACGGCCGTTCCGGACAGCGCGTCGGGAGGCACGGGAAGCGTGCCGCCACCGACGGCAGGCCCTCCCGGTCTGATTGGCGGAGAGCCCGCTCAAACACTGTTGGGCCCTGCGGATGACTGCCCTGCAGGATTTAACAAAGCCTTTGTGCCGGGTGTTAAAACAGGCGACCAGCACTATACCTGCCAAAAGCGGTAAGTCCTGCAGTTAAACAATAATATTATTTATTCCTTCGCGCTCCCGTTCAGGACATAGGGAGACGGAGGAGCTTTTCCAGTTGCACGGACAAAGCGTATTTCGTCGACGGCGGCGCTGACCTTCAGTTCAATCATTTTTTCGCCGATTTCTTTTGTTGCAAGGGAAGGATTGCCCCAGACGCCGCTGGGCAGACCGTTTATTGTTATAGGATCTTTACGGATGCCTTCGGGATGCACATACATCAGTTCCGACGTATCGCGGATGCTGGCATGGAAACCGATATCCTTGTCCTTGAACCCCTGCTTTTCGAGCCAATGCACCTGCTCGTTGCTGGGGTCGTAGTAGCGGGAGACATTCGCTACGGTAACGCCGTCCTTCTTCCAGAGCGCGGTCAGCTTGTCTGCGACATGCTGTTGCGGCACCTGATTAAACCCATGATCTCCGATAAAATATATGTATTTAAACCCGTGTTGCTTGAAACTGAAGGCTGCCCAGTAAAGGGTGTCTTCCAGTACCTGCTCCGGTACGCCGATCGTGCCGGTCAGACGCATGTTTTCTGTGGGCTTGGGACCGATATCTCCTTCCGGAACATAGGCGATTACAGGGGCCACAAGCGCATTGCCGAGGCGCTTGGCTATTTCTCCCGCCGTGTAGTGGACAATGTAATTGTGTTTACCAAGGACCATATGAGGGCCGTTTTGTTCCGTGCCCCCTGATGGGATGATGACGGTGTCATAGCCATTATGCTGCGCCTGATAGATCTCCGGCCATGTCAGGTCTTCAAGATAAGGCGAGGGAGGGGCCATCAGGCCGCCCTGCGCCAGCGTTGTCATTTGGAGATAAAGCAGGACAATGCCAACGAGGCCTGCCACAACCCCTGTTGTATCAAGGATGGAGCCGATCCCTTTCGCTGCCGGGCGGGCGCGGAATATATCAAGACATTCTTTGAAGGGGTTCAGATACATTTCTCCAAGCGTATTATAGGGATTGCGTTCTTTGTCATCTATACCGTAAACAATTTTTTCGCGTTCTTTGGGCACATAAAGTGTTCCGAATATCCTGTCCCAGAAAGAGAACATAAGCCCCAGATTTTTGTCGCGATGATGCAGTGCCGTGCTGTGGTGTATCTGGTGCTGCGCAGGGCTTATCAGGAAATGGGACAGCCATGATGGATATTGGAGCCACACATGGGAATGGCGCAGGTTATAGCCTGTAAAATAAAAAGCGAAGACAATGGCATTGACCCCCAATACATCTATTTCAGTCATCTCACGCAAAGCTAGATAAGAAAATACGCCTAAACCCGTACCCAGAAGAAGAGCGATTGTCAGGGCATTCAGGGCAAGATCAATAGGATGCATTCTTAAAAGCGTGAGGGGGGTGAGCACTTCGGCGGAGTGATGCACCTTGTGGAATGCCCAGAGTGCATAAATTTTGTGTGTCATGTAATGGGCCCAGTAAACGCCAAGATCATATAGAAGGGCGGCAGTAATTGTAAAAATGACCGTGCCGGCAAAGTTTGTGAACAGGGGGTGGTGGGGAGTTCCGAATATCGCCAGAAGTCCCTTGCGCACAAGAATCGCGAAGGGGCGCTCTGTCAGAATAAACTGGATAATAATGCCAGAATACAAGAGACCATTGATAAGGAAGATGAAGTAGTCCTGCCATGAAGATTTGTGGTTATAAAGGCCGGGATTGAAAATGTAGGAGAAGAAGTTTTTTATTGTCATCTCTCCGGCTTTGCCGGACTTGCGCATTTCCGCGCGCCAGATAAACCAGGCAATGCCGAATGAGGTCAGCAGATAGAGGACAAAGATTCTTTGTTGAGGAACAAAAAAACCGAACCAATCTCGAGTAATGCTTAACGCTATGGTGGAAAGATTCAGGTGAAACATAACAATTCCTTACTGCGTCTTTTATGCAAAGAATTAACAATTATTTATTATAGTCATTTATTGTTTGGCAGGCTCCCTTTTATTCAGCCTTTCAGCGGAAATATATAGAAATTAAAATACTATTAGCAGAATTACAAAATCGATAAAGTTTTATCGATGACATAAATAATAAAAGTTAATTGTTTAAATATCCTTTTTTACTGAATTTTAAGCGACTCCGGAGTAAGCTAAAAGTTATGGGGACATGTGTTCGGCTGCATAATTGGAAAACTTAAATGGAGAGTAATATGCTTTTGAAACTTTTAACGAAGACTCAGACTTTCATTCATTGCGAAAAAGGTGCTACGGCCATCGAGTATGGATTGATTGCAGCGGGTATTGCTGTTGCTATCAGCGTGGTCGTCTTCACCGTAGGTTCTGATCTGGTCGCATTGTTCTCAGGTATCGGCGGAAATATCGTCAGCGCCACGCCGGCTGCCGGATAAGCACTTTGTTATAAGATGTAAAACTAAAGCCGTCCCTGAAAAGGGGCGGCTTTGTTTATGACTAGCTTTTTTCAGCAAAAGTCAGGGAGAATATTAAGTTTAGTCGTTGTATATTTAATAAAATTTTATCTATGTCATAAAAAGTGAAAGTTAACTGTTTAAACATGCTTTTTTTACTGAATTTTAAGCGACTCGGGAGTAAACTGAAAGTATAGGGTCATGGGTTCGACTATATATCAACTAGAAAACTTAAATGGAGGGTAATATGCATTTAAAACTTTTAACAAAGACACAGGCTTTCATTCATTGCGAAAAAGGTGCTACGGCTATCGAATACGGTCTGATTGCGGCAGGTATTGCTGTTGCTATCAGCGTGGTCGTCTTCACCGTAGGTTCTGACCTGGTCGCACTGTTCTCAGGTATCGGTGGCAAAATTGCCAGCGCTACACCGGCAGCTGGATAAAGCTGTTCGTTCGAGCAGAGCAAATATAAGAAGCCCGCTCCTGAAAAGGGGCGGGTTTCTTCTTGGGGGTTCATGGCAATTATACCTTTGATCATGGCGATCTTCGTTCTGGAGGTGACACTTCTCAGTTGCATCTCTGATATCAGGTCGATGCGCATACCTAATTGGCATGCCTTAGTTATTGCCGTGTGTTTTGTACCTGCATGGCTGGCAGCGCCCAAACCAGTCTTTGGACCACTTTGGTATCATATAGCGGCAATGGCACTTATGTTTATTATTACCTATGCCATGTTCTATAAAGGCATGATGGGTGGGGGCGACTCAAAACTGGCAACTGCCCTTGGGCTATGGGTTGGATTAAAAGGGCTGGTACCTTTTATTTTTTATATGGCTATTATGGGGGGGGTCCTTGGAGCCATAACGCTCTTTCTTCAGAAAAGAAAACTATTTGAGAACCCCAAGCCCGGAAGCTGGGTAGAGCAGGCGCAATCTAAAAAGAATGCAATCCCTTACGGCGTTGCCATAAGCGTTGGCTGCTGGGCATCATTTTTCCATACAGGATTAATACCTCATTAATTAAATGAAGTATTTAAAATAATACATTAAAAACATTAGATTTTTTCTATTACAAACTGCAAATTCTGTGTCAATATAAAGACAGATGGGTTTTTTGCTCATATGGGGGAATTGTCGTGAATAAAAAAATGATGGCGGCTTTAGCTCAGAAGAAAGTTGAAAAGACCAGATGGCTCTGTCTTCGTGACCCCATCATCTTTAGCTGTCTGTTTAAGATAAAAGAGCAAGCTAATGAAAACAAAATAAAAAGTTTAAACACATCTATATGTTCCACAATTCAAACAGATTTTTTTAAGAGCTGAAAGGCGGGGTTGTCATGAAACGAATTCTTTTTAGGGGACTTCTGCTATTGATGCTGGTTTCAGTCGGCATCTCTGTGTCGGATGTAGCGCGAGGTGCCAGAAGCTATGACAAGAGTGTGCAGTTGATAACGGGCAAAGCTGACACTGTAGAACTGTCTGGTGCAGTGACTGACGTGCTGGTAGCCAATCCTGCCGTTGCTGATGTCGGGACACTGAGATCCAACCGCCTTTACATCGTGGGCAAGTCGGTGGGCGATACGAACGTGCTGGCCTATGACGATGCCGGCAACCAGCTTGCCAACATTGTGGTGCATGTGCGGATGGACGATAAGAACCTTCAGGACACACTGAAAGAGTTCTTCCCGGACGAAAAGATCAGCGTTCGTACCATCAAGAACAACATTGTCCTGAGCGGCAGTGTTTCCTCGGCAAGCGTTTCAAATCAGGTCAGGGATCTGGCATCGCACTTCCTGAATGATGCCAAGAGCCAGACGCTGGTTGACCTGATGAAAGTCGATGGCGAACAGCAGGTCATGCTCAAAGTCAGGGTTGTTGAGGCATCACGCGCCGTTCTGAAAGAGCTGGGTCTTGAGACGAATGTAAGGGCATATGGAAATACCGATAGTGCGGCAACTACACTTGTACCTGGCGCAGGCGGGACTCCCCTTGGACATGGACCAATTGATGGTACAAGGCTTTACACCAATGATATAGGCAGAACTGTTCAACTGCCTTTTGGGAGTGCCATGGTCACCATTGGCAAGCTGACGGAAACGATTAATGCGCTTGAACGCGATGGTATTGTCAATACGCTGGCGGAGCCTAACCTCACGGCTATTTCTGGCGAAACGGCCGGATTTCTGGCGGGTGGGGAATTCCCCGTTCCGAGCGGCAGGGACTCTTCTGGTAACGTGACGATCGATTTCAAGCAGTTCGGTGTGGCATTGAACTTTACACCAACTGTACTTAGTAAAGAGCGCATCGCTTTACATATGTCTGCCGAAGTCTCCGCTCAGGATGCCTCTGTAAGCGTGACGCTGGCAAACGTGCAGATCCCTGGTCTCAGCGTTCGTCGCACAGAAACGACGGTTGAGTTGGGCAGTGGCAGCACCATCATGATTGCCGGTCTGCTCAAATCAAATACAATACACTCGTTTAACGGCTATCCGGGGGTGGATTCTCTGCCGATTATAGGCCAGTTGTTCAAATCAAGGTCCTTCCAGAGAGATGAGTCGGAGCTGCTGTTTATCGTTACTCCGTATCTTGTGAACTCTTTTGCGGAAGCGGAAGCAACAGCGATAAAGTCTCCAACACCGGCATTTCCGGGAACGCCAGCATCGCCGCCGGCACTTGAAAAGCCCACCGCCATTCTCCCTAAAACGGGGAATATAAGCCCCATTCCTGCAAGCATGGCGCAGACAACCCATGCTGAAAATACAGTTTCACCCCTTTCCCAGAGTTTCATGAATAATCTAAGGAAAGTTTATGGTGACAGGGTGGTGGAGAAAGTTGGCACGGGGGCTGGTTTCGGATATATTGTAGAGTAGGGTAAAAGGGGCAAGATCATGCAAGCATACAGGCTGATTCTTCTTGTGGGGACGCTGGGCGTTGCGCTCGCGGTTTCTGCCTGCAACGATGAAAGTTATTTAAATCTTACAACCCCGTCCCAGGTGAATACGGGAAAGATGGAAGTTAAAGATCAGATGGCGACGGAAACATTAAGCGCTGACCATATCGATCAGAAGGGTGTCGTGACGGTTGTCCAGCATATTCTGCGTAACGGTAATGAAGATGTGACGTTGACTATCCCTTATCTGCCGGATGGTAAGGCTCAGGCTGGATATTTGGGAGCTGTATATCAACATGCTTTCGAGGAGCAGGGGCTTACGCATTCCTCCGTAAATATGGTGCCTGTCACTGACAGCCAGTATGCGAAAAATGTTCTTGTATCATATAAAACCCTGGTTGCATCCCAGCCGAAGGATTGCGGGCGTATTCCGGGCTATCAGGGCACTGAAACTTTAGAAGGCTTCGGCGATTACCGGTATGGCTGTGAGGTGAATGCGACAATCAGTAAAATGGTGGATGATCCAGCGGATCTGCTGGGCAAGACGAACCCGCCGGAAGCCAATTCCCGCCGCAATGGCGCTATCATAGATCCTTATCAGGCGGGAACGCCAAACCAGCCGATCAAAGGTATGCAGGCGAGCACAGTTGGCCAATAGGATGAGTTAGCGGAGATGAGTCAGGACGATATCACTTCTGTGTTGCTGCCTACATCCCGCGTGGATTTCTTCGCGCTGGATGACGGCACAGTCGCGCATGCGCAACATCTTACGGCTGACTGGCGGTTTGCGCGCGTTGTTATGCAGATAGAGCGCACCGGAATCGAGGGTGCGATAGAGCGTTACGGACAGACGGCGTCTCCGGAACTGATTATTATCGAGACAAATGACATCAGCGAAGCTTTTATCCAGCAGCTTGGCAATCTTGCCGGTGTTTGCGCTGCGGGTACGGACGCGGTTGTTGTCGGTCCCAAAAATGATGTCCACCTTTACCGCAGTCTTGTAGAGATGGGCATCAAGGACTATTTAGTGCGGCCTGTATCCGAAGAGGACATGGTTAAGGTCATTGCGCGCACGCTGGTTGAAAAAAGAGGCCTTTCCGGCAGCCGCCTTGTCACCGTGATCGGCAGTAAAGGCGGCGTCGGTACGACGGCAATCGCGCAAATCCTGGCATGGAATATTGCGGAAACTTTAAAACAGAAAACCATCCTGATGGATGTTGCCGGCAGTTCAGGCAGTGTTGGCATTTCCTATGGTCTTGAGCCATCGGCGACGCTGACGGAAGTTGTGCGCCTCGGCGGTGCGGGCACCGAGGATGACCTGAAGCGTGTTTGCCAGTCAGCCACGGAGCAGCTTACCATTCTTGTCTGTGGCGGCGAGCCGATGCTGCTCGATAGCCCCGATCCGGATCATGTCGAAGCGCTTGTCAACCGCCTGATGCAGAAATTTCCGGTGGTGGTCATTGATCTTTCACGGGCTGCGGCGGCAATACAGAAAAGACTGCTAGCGCGTTCGGCGGAAATCGTTGTGGTGACAACGCCGATGCTTTCTGCACTCAGGAATGCGCGGACATTGCTGGGAGAATTAAAGACATTGAAATCTCATACCAAGGATGTCGATCTGATTGTGAATATGCAGGGCACAGCTTCTTCAGAGGAGGTGCCTTTAAAAGACCTGAAGGCGGCGATGGGTCTGGACCCATCGGCTGTGATTGCTTATTTGCCAAAAATTTTCGTCGCCAGCGAAGCGACCGGAAAACCTGTCGGGCAGAACAAGGCGGCCGCAGGTATAATGGAATCCCTGATGACTCTGGCTGTGAAAGGCGCGGCGGTTGCAAATAAAACAGCTAATACGTCTGGCAAGAAGGACGGTAGTAAGGGCTTTTTAAAGAAGATAATCGGTAAATAACGGGGGCTGTTGATGTTCGGGAAGCGTTCAGATACACCACAGGGTAGGCCGCCGCCTGCAAAACCGGCGGAACCGCCAAAAGCCGCTCCAGCGGGTCCGGCTGGTGAAACGGGAACGCAAGCTTCTGCCCCTACCAAGCCTGCCGCCGCGGTGCCCAAGCCCTCGTCGCCGCCTGTGACCGCGCCAGTACCTGTTGCTGCGCAGGCTAATCCGCGCATGGATCGGGCGCGCAAAAGAATCTGGACAGACCTGAGAGACGGGATTGACCTCAAATCACTATCGCGGATGGATGCGGAAGCAGCACGCACGGAAATTCTTTCTGCTGTGCAGGAAATCGGACAGTTCCGTGGGCTGGATGTGACTCCGGCAGAGCTGGCGCAGATCGCCAAGGAGGCGGCTGACGATATGCTGGGTTTCGGCCCGCTGGAAGAGCTGCTTGCGCAGGACGGTATCGCCGATATCATGATTAACGGCCCCAAGACGATTTACATCGAAATGAAGGGCAAGATTCAACGCGCCAACATTGAATTCCGTGATAACCACCACTTACTCACTATCTGTCAGCGTGTCGTGGGCGTGATCGGCCGGCGGGTCGATGAAACAAGTCCGATTTGCGATGCGCGCCTGCCGGATGGCTCGCGTGTCAACGTGATTATCCCGCCGCTGGCCGTTGACGGCTGCACAATGACGATCCGTAAGTTCGCTAAAGAAAAACTGACCCTCGACAAACTCATCGAGTTTAAAGCGATGACGCCGGCCTGCGCCGAAATGATCAAGATCATAGGCGCCTGTCGCGCCAACGTCGTCATTTCCGGCGGCACGGGTTCGGGCAAGACGACGATGCTGAACTGCCTGACACGCTACATGAGTGACGGCGAGCGCGTCATTACCTGCGAGGACGCCTGCGAGCTGCAATTGCAGCAGCCGCACGTCGTCCGCCTTGAAACCCGCCCGCCGAATCTTGAGGGCGTGGGCGAAGTCAAGATGCGCGACCTGATTAAAAACTGTCTGCGTATGCGGCCCGACCGTATCATCGTCGGTGAGGTGCGGGGGCCGGAAGCCTTTGACCTGCTGCAGG
>PLXM01000201.1 GCA_003153235.1 Rhodospirillales bacterium | reverse complement strand
CCGTACCCACTTCACGCGCGACCCGCGTCACCTCGGAGGCGAAAGACCCGAGCTGGGTCACCATCGTGTTAATCGTATTTTTGAGCTCGAGAATTTCACCCTTCACGTCAACAGTGATTTTACTCGATAAGTCGCCGTTCGCGACGGCGGTCGTCACCTGTGCGATGTTCCGCACCTGCGCGGTCAGGTTACCGGCCATGAAGTTGACCGAATCGGTCAAGTCTTTCCACGTTCCCGAGACGCCTTCCACACGCGCCTGACCGCCGAGCTTGCCTTCCGTACCAACCTCCCGCGCAACCCGCGTCACTTCGGCGGCGAAGGAACGAAGCTGGTCCACCATCGTGTTAATGGTATTCTTGAGCTCAAGAATTTCACCCTTCACGTCAGCCGTCACCTTTTTGGAAAGGTCGCCGTTGGCGACAGCCGTCGCCACTTCGGCGATGTTCCGCACCTGACCGGTCAGGTTGCCGGCCATCATGTTCACAGAGTCCGTCAAATCTTTCCAGGTCCCTGCAACGCCCTTCACCTTGGCCTGACCGCCAAGCTTGCCTTCAGTGCCCACTTCCCGCGCGACCCGTGTCACCTCGGAGGCAAAAGACCCGAGCTGGGTCACCATCGTGTTGATGGTATGCGCCGTACGCAGGAACTCGCCTTGCAGCGGGCGGTTGTCAATTTCCAGCGCCATCATGTGAGACAGATCGCCTTGGGCGACGGCCCCTATCACGCGCGCAGTTTCACTGGTCGGGTGTACAAGATCGTCGATCAATTCATTGACGTGGGTTACAGATTCGCGCCAAAAGCCGTCGACCTCTATCAAAGCCAGGCGATGACTAATACGGCCTTCTTTACCAACAGAGACACTCAATCGGCCGAGTCCATCCGACAGGCGCTCGTTCATCTCCATGACCTCGTTGAAAGCGTCAGCGACCTTACCCGATAATCCTGTCCATTCAGCCGGCAGCCGTGTACCCGCCTGTCCACGCCGCAAAGCAATCAAGCTCTGCAGGATCATGATCATTTCATTTTCGTAACGGGCAGGCTCTTCTGGAGCTTGAAAAACGGCGTTCATGGACATGATTAAGTCTTTCGGGAAGTTATTTGATAATAATAGTTATTTTATTTCGTAACAGAATGTTACAAATTCTATGATTCTCCTCAAATGCCGATCGGGCAATATGAAGCACGCCCAAGGCGGGCTTCAGAAATTTAGAAGTTTATTATCAAATAATTAGTCGCGTTTATGACGCATGCGCCATTTCTCTTATTTTCCGAGAGGGTGGAAAAAATTTGACAGCATTCCCTCTGGCGGCGGCCTGCAGACCAGCAAGGCCGGAGGCTTTTAGATCAGTAAAGCTGACATGCGATCCCTTCACAGTGATTCCCTGCTCTTTCAGCTTGGGCAGGGCGCGCGAGAGAGTTTCCAGCTTCATTCCAAGCCGGGAGGCGATAAGAGATTTCTTGTAGGGCAAGGAAAATCCGCGCGGATCAAGCCCATGCGAGGCGCATGTTTGCCGCAGAAATAAAGCCAAAATCTGGGCAGACGTCATGGTTGCCTGCTGCTCCACTTCAATTTGTTTCATAGCGGCAAACCGTGCAAGGGAAGAAGCCAGGCGCTGTGCAACTGACTTATGCTTTTGCAAGCTTTCTTTAAATTTATCAATGGGCAGCTCCATGACGTAGGCGCTATCGATAGCCATGGCATTCGTATTATGAAGTCCTTCATTCAAGAAGATCTCTGTTTTACAAAACACATCTCCTTTTTTGTGAATATTAACCGTGAGCTCGCGGCCATCGGCTGTTTGGCGGAACTCCTGCACAAGGCCGTCGCAAACAATATATAAAAACTTTATAGGATCACCCTCCATGAACAGGCACTCTTTGGAGCGATACGAATAAATACCGCCTTCTTTGAGAAGGCTGTCCTTTTCATTCTCAGTGAGATCTGAGAACAGGGAAATGTTCCGGGCAATGTCCAATTGGTCCATATTTATTAAAAGTCTCTGCGACATGTTCTCTCCTAAAAGTTGGTGGATGTGATAGCCACCCGTTTATAGGAGTTGCATGTAATGACGGTTTTGCAGGGAGGTAACAATTCAGAAAAAATTTGTTTCTTTTTTGTTACAAGCGCGGCGCAGACAGCCGGGCGAGAATCGGTTCCACTTACTTATCTGAGACGGAATAACCACCCGATAAGTAACGCAGCATTTCATCTTTATCCTGCACCAGCTGCCTTCCCGCAGCATGACGCTCCATAGAAAAGTCTATAGCCTTCTCCATATGCTTGGGGTCTTTCGCAATAAGATCTTTATTCAGGAAATCCGCCACCCCCTCATGCACCATTACTTTGGCAAGGTCATGGTCTTCCAGATTCGTCATGACGACAACGGGCAGTTTGCCAGTCCATTTCTTTATTTGTTCGTAGGTGTCCTTTGGACTTGACGTATCAGGCAGTCCCAGATCAAGCAGAAGCAGATCTATTCCGCCCTGCTGCAGAATTTCTTCTCCCGCTTTCAGCGTGGCGGCCCTCATACATTCGGTGTCCTTGCTATAACGCTGTATAGCCTTTTGAATCATAAAGGCGTCTGTGTCGCTGTCTTCAATCAACAGGACTTTGCGTAAAGAATTGTTCTTGTCCATGATACATACTCCCCTTCACATTCTGTTTTCAGGTTCTGCACCGTCATTCTACATAGGGTTCAGTAGAATCAGTCGATTGGGTTTTTATTAGATCTCCTTTGAATAGAAAGCCTTACAGGCCGATCATCTGTTCCAATCACCTTCATTATACCATGATTGTGATTCCCGCAGCGCATTTACACTTTATTTTTGCAGGGATGGAACTTTTGCCGGTATTCTATTATTTGGGCGGCAGCATTTTTACGGGGTATTGTGATTCTGAAAGAACCCCGTATCTTACGACCCGTTCTTTTCTACGGCTGGATGTGCCGGACCAGAATCAAGAGTCAAAGCAGTCGATAAACGCCGCCACTCCCCGAATCACAATCAGGAAGGGTAACGCCGCATGATCGCGCAAAAACGTCTATGTCTTCATACGACAGGTCATACGGGATATCTTCGCTGTATTCCATTTGACTTTTTTTGTCGGGGTTATGAGCAATAATCATAAAGATCTCCTTTTAATAGGGATTCGACACAAGACTGGATTGATAAAATATATAGGTTCATGCTTGTTTGGTATTTGATGATCATCAAGAACCCATCAAAAAATAATTCATCAATATTATTAAGATTATCCAGGGATGAAAACTCCGAAAAGATCTGGAACCATTTCTTGATCCATGATGTTTTCTAGACATCGCGACGACCAACAAAACAAGGAGAAAATATCATGGATACCCAATCAGACTATGGGCGGTATAAAAAGCCGCAAGCTCCCTTGCCAGAAGTTAAAGATAACAATTTTAAGAAACAAGGCGTAGATCACAGCAAGAAAAAATGGCCTGTGGTCAAAGAGACAGAATACGAGGACGACCCCGATATTGATGATGGCAGCCAGCAGTCTGAATAGGACTTCTGAAAGGTGCCTTACACTAGAAACCCGCGCCAACCTCCCGGCGCGGGTTTTTATTTCCAGGAATGTTGGAGACTCCCCTTAGTAAAATCATTTTCCCGTACACTATTTAGCGGCCCTGTAAACTGATGGCTTATATAACAGATAAGAAACAATAACTTAGCCGCCCTGTACGAAAATAGTTCACAAGAATCACGCTCAGGTGTAGCATTTCTGTATATGGTTTTTTAATTCTTTACTCACTGATATGCAGCTAAACCTGAATGTTTAACAGGGGCTTTATACGAGTAAACAAAGGCTTTTCCGGCACGATGCCGTTCAGAAAACTGCATATAACTTCAGCATAGAAAGGCGGCTGTACAATGGAACATATGAACATCAGAGTTTTATTAATCGCCGATCTTGCAGCAAAGACTTCAGATGTAAAAGCCTTTCTGGAACGGAGTATGAACCCGTCTTTTCTGATTCATCCGTACGATAGCGCTCAGGGAGCAATGGACTTTCTTGTGGAAAGCAAGGGCGGCGTAGATATTATTTTGCTTGATGTGGGAACGATTGACCGCGAGAATGCAAAAAAAGTTTTTCAGCAGGTGCACGCCTTTGTCGCGGATATCCCCATGATTATCTTAACGGGAGCAACGGAGAACGACCTTGCAATGCTGCTTGCGAAAGAAGGCACATCAGAGAATATTACGAGGAAAACATTCAAGGCAAATCCGGAAAGGTTAAAAAATGAGATTGAGTTTACTCTCTCAAAAAAAGATATACTCAAGGAGCGCACAGGAATCTCTCTGGAGCTTCAGGAAACATATGCTGCAGCATTAGAAGAATCTGAAGAAAGCGTAGTCCGGGAATCAAGGTATGCAAGTGAACAGCATTTGCCTGACGTAGAGCCTCAACCGCGCGCGGGGATATGGCTGAATGGCGGATACTATGTGAGCACGCCAAAAACCGCGTCGATCAAAAATGCCCACGAAAAGAGTGCCCGCAATAAAAAAATATTAGGGCCGGAGGTTAGCAAAATAATAGCGTTTGAACTGGAGGGGAAGATAAACGGCATTGGCACAACACCCGCCATGCATCTTATGCCATATAAACCAAAAGATGGCCCAAAACAGTAACCTGTTTTCAGGTGATGGATACTCACAAAAGTACCCATATATAAGCCGGATGGCGGCGGCAGCATTGATGCCCTCTTGTCATCTATGCGCGCACACGAGAACGAAGACAAGTAATCTGCCCCTTAAAGTTTTTACATTATTTTGATGTACATTTGATAGCCGTCAAATATCCGGCTCAAGTAATCGTGTATAGTATCCGCATCAATCAATAGAAGGAAAAATAACCATGAATATACTCAGCTATGATCAGTTAAAAAAAATAAAAGACGTTAAGGAAGACTTTCTCCTCATTAACGTCTTGCCAGCGGCATATTTTGACACCGCACATATTCCAGACTCGATCAATATCCCCGTAAAACAGGCCGACTTTGAAGCTCAGGTGGAAGGCGCTGCCGGCGGCAAGGACAAGAAAATCGTTGCCTACTGCGCCGGCTTCCACTGCCCCGCCTCACACGAGGCCGCGGAGAAACTGGAGAAAGCCGGATTTACAAATGTCTACGCCTACGAAGGCGGCACCAAGGAATGGCAAGAGAAATCAGGAGCACGCCAGGCTGCCTGAAACGGTCCTGACATTCCAACATTTTATTACTTGACTCAAGCAATGAGGCTTAACGCCGTTATTCCCCTGAATATCCGGTAAATGCGCCAGAGTCATGGTTCACATATAAAAGCAATACAGGAACTTATAAATCTTGGAAGCATTTGCCGTCTATCAACACCACAGCAAAGGAGTTTATTGCCATGAAAGAATTTACTCGATTATTGAGCCTTGCGGTTATCGGCTGCAGCCTGATGACCTGCTCTCCTGCAAAAGCTGATACGGCTTACCACTCTGTGTATCACAAGCACGTCGTTCCCAGTGACCCCTTTTCTATACTGGATAAATATCAGAACAATGCCCTTACTCCTGAAGAATATAATAACGCTTCCACACCCATCAGTTTTAATACAGTTGATACAAATAAAGACGGATTTATCACCAGGTCAGAATTTTATGCCCAGTACCCCCACCCCCTTGTTAAGATACCGCAGGAGGCGGCTGAGTTAGGCCTGATAATGCCCGCAGCGGGCGGCGGCGATGATAACGATGATGATCAATGCATCCCATTATCAAGATAGATAGAGATAGAGAAAAAAGCCGGCCATCCTTACGGGTGACCGGCTTTTTCAATAGCGGCATGCGGACACTGCTAACCGCAAGATCCCGTGCCGCAGCTGGACTCAGGGTCGTCATCGTCGTCTTTGACGCCGGTCTTTTTTGGGTCAGAACCCTCAGGCCTTTTAAAGTCTGGTTTACCTGCAGCTTCCTTATTAATTCCTCCTGATAGGTTCGGGGATACCTGCGGTTTTTGAGATTGTACGTCTCTTTGTTGTTGATCGGGCATGAGGATCTCCTTTTCTGTTAAAAAACCCCTCACAAATTGCGGGGGCATATAACAAATGCGATCGCAGACGAATAGTTCCTGCACCCATATTTTCTCTCCCCAGGAATACTCCGGAACTATCCTTGATATAATCTTGTTGGCCTAAGCAAGGAAGGTAATAAGCACGTGACAATCAGAAAAGTAGCTGAAGGATATCGGCTTGAATCTAAAAAAACAGGCAGAAATCTTGGTACTTACAAAACAAAATCTGCCGCAGAAGAGCGGGAAAGGCAAGTTCAGTACTTTAAACGGAAGAAAAAAACAAGTTAGCGCCAACTGAGGACTGTATAAACAGAAAAGGAGAAGACATATGAAATACGTGATGATGATTGCAGCAGTTTTGGCTTATTTATTGCCCACGGCAGCGCGCGCCGACAGTACGGCAGAACAGATATCCACCATACATAAAATGGAGGCGGATACGCTGGCGCGGCTATATAAAGAAAAGCCGGATGCGGAACGCGAGATTAGAGATGCGGCTGGCTATGCAGTATTTTCCAGCGGCGAACTGGCCGTTGTATGGGTAAGCGCGGGATACGGCCACGGCATTGCCCACAGCAACCAGGATACTAAGGATACCTATATGAAGATGGCGAAAGCTGGCGTGGGCCTTGGCCTTGGCGCAAAAGATTTCAATACCGTTTTTATATTCCATGAGCCGGGCGCCTTCCACAGCTTTATCACCACCGGTCTTGATCTGTCCGGCACAGCCGACGTGGCGGCAAAAGCCGATACAAACGGCGGCGCAGCGAGCGGCGGAGCTGATATTCTGGCAGGCGTACGCGTTTACCAGCTGACTGACTCAGGGCTGCTGGCGCAAGCCATGGTGCAGGGCACCAAGTACTGGCTTGATGACACGCTTAATAATGCAAAGATGAGCGCTGCTCAAATAAACGCGACGGTAAGATAACACGTCCCGCGTTCACCTCATTGAGTCAGGTCAGATCACGCCACGGTCTGGCCTGACCCAATGCTTGTTTGGGAGATAACAGTAGCAAAGATCCCGTTTAGTTGCCCGCTTGTCGGAAAACGAGCTGGAACTTCTACTCTGTAGTCGTGTTTGTTTCTTTGTATGGAGGTTTAAGGAGAATAATCAATGAAAGAAAAATTCTTTGCCCTGTCCGTTATTTATTCGTTGCTGATAGCGGGTCCCGCATGCGCCCATAATCAAACTGGCGTCCAGAATAACAGCATGCCCGGAACCACTGGCTCAGGTGTAAGTAACAATCCAAACATCCAGAATAACAGCATGCCCGGAACCACCGGCGCAGGCGTAAATAACAATCCAAACATCCAGAATAACAGCATGCCCGGAACTACCGGCTCAGGCGTAAATAACAATCCAAACATCCAGAATAACAGCATGCCCGGAACCACTGGCACCGCAACCCTCCCGACAGTTCCGCTCAACATGCGCTCCCAACAGTTTAGAACCTTTGTTCTCGGCCGCTGGGATACGAATGGCGACGGTGCAGTCAGTCAATCAGAATGGAATGCGATAAGTCCCTCGTGGTTTGGCAAAAATCCCCCTACGTTCAATTCTCTGGATACAAACCACAACGGCGTATTGGACCCCGTGGAGCTGCAAACAGCCATCCCTCAGCTGTTTCAGTTATATGATACTAACCACGATGGTATTATTGACAGTACTGAAGCTGCCAAAATTCCATCACAATAATAATCCCTGAAAATCATAACAGAGATTTTATACTTGTATGGCCGCTATGTGGCGGAGGATTTTTTCCCGAGAACCCAACTAATCTTAGATGAAAGAAAAGTATATAAATTATATGATAGTGCCAGCAACTTTACCATTCATAGCATTATAAACCCTTTATTTATGCTGCTTCAAAGGCCGTCAACCGCGGTAAAAGATTTCTTGGCTGAGGTATTACCGGACACTCACAATTGTCCTGTCGATAAACCAGGCATGAGTGACTGCCCAATCTGGATTAAAATGCGAACTATCCTTAAATATCGGCATACCATCGTCGGAGACCCATCTGCATTTTTGCGCATCGCACAAGGCTGAAAAAGGATCGATGACATCCGCCCCCGCAGTGGCTGCGAGTTGCAGCAAAGAACGCCGCAAGCGCTCTTGCGTGTCATCTAGCGTGACATATGGATCAGTCTGTAAAGGCTGGAATTTCTCTAGCCTCGGTATATGCGCGTGCGGATCAAAACGGTCATTACTCGGGTTTCCCAGCAACAGGAAGACTTTCTTGTGTTGTTTATTAAATCTAGCCAGGAGTTTCCCAAGGTCAGCCAATGCTTTGTCTCGCCCCGCCTCGCTGTTTAGCGAGAGGCGTTCTTTCCCGTTCTTGTAATAGAATCCATCGGACAGAAGATACCAATTCCAGTTTCCGCCAATAACAACGGTCGATACACGTGGGTCCATCGCTCGCTGAAAGCCGTCAGCCAGTATTTTTTTGCAGTTCCGCCTCTTTAAATCATCACTGTACACGTCATTGATAGGAATGCATCCGCCTCCGAGTGCGAATACCGCACCATTCATCTTTTGATCCGTTTGTGCAAAAGATATTCTCTCTGCATATTGAGCAATCTGGGAATCGCCAATAAATATAGTCGTCTGTGCTCTCTCTGGATGGACGGGATAAATGCCGTCAGAATTCGCGTCGTATTCAACCGGCTGGGATTTCAGAAAATCCCACTCGTTTCTCAAGGGCATGCATCCGATATCAAGACGCGGCCCCCATGCGCCCAGGAGCAGCAGAAACCCGCAAACGGGAAGCAATGAAAGTCCTCCGGCCAGATAGAGCGGAACGCGCGGCGACCGCCGTTTTGTTCTGAGCGGGAGTTCAATGAAGCGGTAGGTAAGTATAGCTGCAATGATTGCAGAAACGATCAGAAGAATTTTGTCAAAGCGGGACAAGGACGGGTTAATAATGTATCCGAATGAAAGCAGGGGCCAATGCCACAAATAAAGCGGATAGCTTATTAAACCCGCCCATACCAATAACTTGTTCGAGAGAAGTTTTTTGTTTGTATAAGCCGCCGGTCCAGCTGATATGATAATCGCGGTGCCGAGGACAGGCAGCAACGCCCACCAGCCGGGGAAGCTTTGTTTGTCATTGATCAGAAAGATGCTCAGTCCGATTAAAGTTATCCCAACCAGTCCTTGCAGGTTTTTATAATGCCGCAATAAATCGGGGCGATGCAGGGAAATATAGGCAAGAATGCCACCTATCATCAACTCCCAGAATCGGGTAACCGGCAGATAGTAATCGGCGCTTGAATCAATGTAAGTGGCGAGAATATTAGCGGAGAAGGATAGCACCGCAACTGTGACCGTAATGGTGAGAATGCTCAGCCTGCGTTTCCATCCCCAGACCAGCAGCAAGGGCCAGAAAATATAGAACTGCTCTTCGATAGCCAGGCTCCAAAGATGAAGCAGGGGTTTCTCTTGCGCGCCGGTGTCAAAATAACCGCTTTCTTTCCACAAGATAAAATTCTGTATAAACAGGGCGGAAGAGATCAGATGTTTACCAAGATGAAGATACTCATCCGGGACAAGCACAAACCAACCGAACGCAAGGCTGGCTGCCATAACAAGAATTAATGCCGGGAATATTCGTCGTATGCGGCGGTTATAAAATTCCGCTATGCTGAATGTCTCTCGTTCCAGATCGCTAAAAATAATTGTCGATATAAGAAACCCGGAGATGACAAAGAATACATCAACACCGACGAAGCCGCCCGCCACTTTTTGGGGGAAAGCATGAAAACCGATAACGGCAAAGACAGCAATTGCACGCAGACCGTCAATGTCTGGACGATACTTAGGGTGCATTGGACACAACTCTTTATTTTTTATAGCTAAAGAAATGGTGCCGGAGCCGCTACTGAACTGGCGTCGTAACACCATGAAGTTCAAAGGTTATTCCGGTTAGGTTTTTCCAAGTACCCACTAAAGTACCCGCGTCATCCTTGGCTTCAAAAAAACAGCCTTGGACTTCCTTAGAAACTACCTGAAATATGTCTGAAAAACTATTCTTTTTAAAAATAGCCTACTCGAGAAACTCTTCTATGTCGGGAATGCGCGTAAATGCAATCTTAGTGCCTGTGCCGGACTTATCCTGATTGGCGGTCATACCGAGAAGAATGGTATCCCGACCGAATTTCTGATTAAGCTGATCCATCACCTTTGATAACTTTTCGTTCTTGGCGTGCTTTTGTATAGCTGCGGCAGGCTTAGCTTTATCGAAAAGATCGGCTTGAACGTGTAAGTCTTTCTCTTCGACCAGCCCATGCAGGACAATGTTCACCTTTTTGATACGCCGCCCTTTGTTCTCCCGCATGAGGGCTTGCCAGATTTCCTCCATTAGGTTCAGGAAGACAAAGCTAGCTGCTGTTCAACACTGGCGAAATAAGAGTTAAAGTCTACATATAGCCAATGCAGACCCACAGGCGGAGCCAATGGATTAACGATGTCGTTCCTCATATTCTTATTTTGTTCTCACAAGCCTTTGATGTCAAGCTGGGGAATATTATGGTGCTATATACGCAACTTACGCTGTGGCTATCCCCACATATCGGTGCTAAAAATTTAAAACATATCAAAACATTACCCTTTAAAAAATTATGGCAAAAGATATAAAAGAAAAGCTTCAACAGGAACTGATAAAGGAAAAGCCTGACTATGAAGCTATATCTAAACTTACAAACGAACTCTTGGACAACAACGAAGAGGCGGTACGCTTTTCTGTTGATGCGCAACACATCAATCGTCTCGGCCTTGAATTAGTCGGCAAGCAAGAAACTGCTCTATCTGAGCTTATCAAAAATGCATTTGATGCAGATGCATTAAAAGTAAAAATTAAATTTCAAAACCATGCCACACCTGGCGGTAAACTGATTATTGAAGACGATGGCTCTGGAATGGATGCAGAGACCGTAAAAAATAGTTGGATGCGTTTATCAACAAATCAAAAAATTAATACCCCAATATCTCCCAAGTATGGACGTATACGTGCGGGGAAAAAAGGAATTGGACGATTTGCCGTTCAGCGGCTTGGAAAAAAGCTAATCTTTGAGACAGAGACCAAGGGAGCAAGCAAGGGGATGCACATGAAGCCTCAATAGCATTGCCGGATTGCCATTCTTTAATAGACTTCTTAAGGTCATTTGAGGAATTACAATATACTAAAGAGATTTCTTTAGGTTCTTCTTTGTTTATACCCCTATATCCAGTTCCTAGAAGTACAATTGTACTTTCATCTGTTCCTTCGTCTAAAAACAGTCTTTCTTTTATTTGAAAAACAGCAATCTTCGAAAACTTACTTCCTAGAAATTTAATAAGAGTCCGCGAATAATTTGCTTGGAGAAAACTACCGGGTAGCACCCATGCTATTTTTCCGCCTTCTTTCAAATATTTTAAGCTTAATATAATAAAATATGCCCATAAACTTGATCTTAAATCGATATCGAAGCCTAGATTTTTAATCTTCTTGATAGCAATGTCTCGCACCGTTGGAGAAATTTGTTGATAGGGAATATAGGGGGGGTTACCAATTATTGTATCAAAGCTTGTAGGCCATGATTTAGGTTTTCTAAGAGTAAGAAAGTCCCCCAAAACAAAGCGCGACGTGTCGACTAAACTACCAACTGTATTTGCAAGATAGTGAAAAGCATTAGGATCAATGTCACAACCATATAGAGGAATATTCTTTTTAGATGCTCCCAATTCATTTAGTCGTTTTGCAGCTGATTGTAGAAATCCACAACCTCCAAAACTAGGCTCTAAAATTTTATCGTGAGTAGAGTTGATAGCCCATGATGCGATCAAGTCACTTAGTGCTGGCGGCGTGTAAAAGGCACCTAAACGTTTTTTCTCAAATAGCGTAGCTTCTAAAGGTAATGCAATAGCCTTTTTGTTCATAATATAAGAAACCCCTCTCAGTTATTTTAACACAGCTCATTGATTTAAAAAGAGAAAATAGCAAGCCAGTGGCTCCGCGGTTTGTTATGGACAAAATCATACATTGAAAAATGTCCCCAAACGCTCCAATATTACCTCGGCTTGTTCTCTTTAAGGCAGGCCGGGGCATTAGAACCCCTCAATTACCGGATGGCGTGTCCGTCACCCACGCCGCTTCTCGACCTTTATGGCCGGGAGGCGGCGGCGTATGTCCAAGGCTTCGGCCTAAAGGCTGTCGCGGTCGTGTAATTGCGGCTTCTAAACTCCCGGTCTCCAGAGAGGGCATCTCTGGAGACTTTTTATTTGGGAGAAAATGATATGGCCCTGATCGTATGCAAGGACTGTCAAAAAGAATTTAGTACGGATGCAAAACGCTGCCCTAACTGTGGCGCCAAAAAGCCTCCGAAAGACAGAAGTAAATTATATAAAGGGATTGCAATATTTTTCTTGCTCACCCAAATTCTGCGTCTTTTTGCTTCGCATGATTCCCCCGTTCCCACAACTTCCCACAGCATAAATTCAGCGCACGAAGTATCGCCCGTGACAAAGGCCGCAGCAGCAGTCAGCATCCTGAAAAATTCGATGAAAGACCCCGACAGTTTCAGGCTCGAACAGGCTCTCCTTATCAATAAAACTGGTGCTGTCTGCTTCACATACCGGGCAAAGAACGGCTTTGGTGCGCTGGATGTCGGTCATGCCGTGATGGGGCGTAATGGCGTTGGCCTGCTGGATCATTCCGAGCCGGGATTTTCAGCGCTTTGGAACAAGGAATGCAACGGCAAAAAAGGCACCGATGAAAAAGACGATATCAACCAGATGATGCCGATAGTGGAAAGCTATATCCAGCGATGACCAAAAAATCTGAGCGTTCTGCTAAGCTGATAATGCGGAAAAATTGGAAACGCGCTATGGCGAGCTACAAAGAAATTAAGGCGCTAGGCTATAACATCAAGGCTCGGATTCTTACCTGTGATGATTGCGAAATATCACTTCAGCATAAGGACGTTAATTACGATCTGTCAGATTGCCCTATGCTTCCTCTGCCAGGATGTAAACGAAAACCTTGCTGTGGCTGTACAACTGTTAGCGTTTATCCCAAATAAGGGCACGCGTATCATACATCTATAAAGAGAAACCCAGAGTCAGCAATAAGAATGCAGACTCTGGGTTCTGTGTAAAATCTCCACGGGTCAGTCGTCAGAAAGACCAAAGGAGCCTATCTATCCAGAATAACAGAAACTGGTTAAAGAATAATGACGACATCGCTCAACAAAAATCTTTCCAACAGAAAACCATGCCGTAAGGAGACCAGCTCAATTGAGCGATGCTGACAGAATGGGCGATATGATCGTGTGCGTAATGCAGCAGACACATATATGATGTCACATGCATCACGCTGGGGATCGCGAAACAAGGAATAGGCAATAGATAGTAGACAGCTGAAAACACTAATTAAACAACCTTAATTATTTGTTATTTCTGCTCTTTTTAAGATTCATAAACTTTTAAATAGTCTTTAACAAGTTAGGCGTAAAATGGGAAAGATACCAATTCTCACTTGCTGCTGCTACAGCCCGCCACACGATTCAAATCCGGATCAACTTAGGGAACATATAGATGAAGAAGATTGCCCGTTCAGTTTCGGTTTTGCTGCTGACCGTGCTTGCCTTTGTTCCCTTTGAACCTGCTTATGCCACCTCGGTGTTGGTTGCGATCAAACAACTCAATCCGAGCGGTGCAACTCAGCAAACGACCTGCGCCGATGCCCAGCGAAATTGTGCTTTGCCGCTGACCATCGATGCCGGTCTGCCGACCGCCCAATCCCTGAATGTTCAGGTTAGAGATATTCCGGGCGGTCTGGTACTCATGTTTAAGACGGGCAGCGGATATTATTATGCCGGTGATACAGTAAACAAGAACGGCTTTTACTATACCATGTGGAGCAAACCTCTTTCCGGCGGCAGTCCTGCAGTCTATGACGTTACACTGGTCCAGCCGCTGGTTCAGGACCTTTTGAAAGTGCCAGCAATAAATATCAAGAGCGATAACACTGCGCACCCGTCCGTCGCCAAGCTGGAGATCACGGTAACGCCAGGTCCATGACGATGCGGGAGTGTTGGGGCTGCTTATTTGTAGAGAGGGTTTTATGAGGTCGTTAGCAGCTGCGCTTTTTGGGAAGAAAAGTATTGTCGGCCTTCTGCTTCTTTTGCTGATGACCGGAGGGTTTGGCAGATCAGCGCAGGCCGCGACCTATAAGTTCACAGGCGCTCCACTTGACACCGGAGTATGCGAAAACACACTCCTTGTGCCCGCCCCACCCTGCATCGGCGGCATGATTACGGCGACCGTTACAATTTCCGACTCAGCTGTTGCCACAGGGCAAGCTAATGGAAACGACATCACATCATGGACTGCCAGCGGGCCTGGTGTTGGAACCCTGAACAGCGGCAATGATCTTTTAGCCTCCGTTACTTACTTTATTTTTGACAGCTCGGGGCACATCACGGACTGGTATTTTGGAGCGTTTAATGAGGATGTACAGGTCCCTGAAAACATCGTCACTTGGTCTACCTTTGATACCGGTATGCCCTTCGAACTGGCTGACGTCGTTGGCAATACGGAATATGGCGGACTCGTTTACGCTTACAAGTCTATCGGGTTAAACTTCTTGCTCGGCAGTTGGAGTGGCTCGGGCGGCATTTCAATCGCTAACCCCAAGGATAATGGCTGCAGCAACCAACCGGGTACTGGCGCTGTCCTTGCGGGCGATCCATGCAATATAGGAACCGGAAACCAGTTCGAGGAAGTCACGGATTATACGACGACGGGACAGCACAAGCTTGACTTCACGCGCTATTATAACAGCCTTGCAGCCAGTGACAGCTATGCAGTGGAGCTTGGTTCCCGCTGGCGCTCGACCTATGACCGCTATCTGCATATTCTCCCTGGCACAGCCGAGGCCGAACGCGCTGACGGTCAGGAACTTGTTTTTAACACGAACACCGGCACGAGCGACAGCGACGTGGATATGAGACTGGTGCCCGCCGCTGGCCAGATGTGGATATTGACCGACCATAACGACACCGTTGAGACCTACCAGCAGATCAACGCTGGTGAAGCGGTTTTAATCAACGTTGTCACGCGTGACGGTTACAAACAAACGCTCACCTATAATGCCCAAAACCAGCTGACAGGCGTGACGGATTCCTATGGCCGGACGCTAAGCTTTACCTATAACAACGGCCAGCTCTCACAGGTCACCACACCTGATACGCTCGTCCTCACCTATGGCTACAGCTCAAGCCAGCTGGCCTCGGTCACGTATAATACAAACCCTGTGACCCGGCAGGTTTATGCTTACGTCAACAATGATCTCGCCTCCATCACGGACGAGAACGGCAATGTGTTTGCCAGCTGGACGTTCGACGGGCAAGACCGCGCTACCAGCAGCCAGCACGGCGGCGGGGCCGAGAAGGTGACGATCTCCTATGACTCGGACACCACCCGCACGGTGACCAATGCGCTCGGACAGCACACGGACTACACCATTACCCCTATGCAGGGCGTGCCGAAGATCACCAGCATCTCCC
>PLXM01000079.1 GCA_003153235.1 Rhodospirillales bacterium | reverse complement strand
TTTTTAATTGACATATTATATATAATCATGTATTTTATTATGCAATATGTAAAACAAAATCAGCTCTCAAGGAGAAAACCAATGCCCAAAGTTAAACTCTTTTACACAATCCATAATTGCGGAGATGGGAGTGCCTCGGCAAGCTTCTATGAAGATGCGGAAGCGGCACAACTTGCCTGTGATATTGAAGAAGAAAGCGGAGAGGCTTTCACTGAAAACGATGTCAATTCTGCAGAGCTGGAATTTGACGGCAACGGCAGGCTGCTCAACCCCTCGGAGACAAAAGAAGAGCTGCGGCAATATCTGGCCGAATTGCGCGGAGAAGATGCGGAGGAGAATACAGCTCCCGCCAGACAATCACAGCAAACGGCGACAGCCCCTGCTGGCGCGGTAACAGAAGTGAAACTTTTTTACACGGTCAGAAACTGCGGCGACGGCAGTGCAGCAGTGAGCTTCCACGAAGATGCGGAAGCAGCGCAGATAGCCTGCGATATTGAGGAGGAAAGCGGCGAAGCCTTCTCGGAAAACGATGTCAACTCCAAAAATTTAAAGTTTGACGAAACCGGAAAACTCTTCAACCCCTCTGAAACAAAAGAAGAGCTGCGGAAGGAACTGGCTGAATTGCGCGGTGAAGAATCTGATGCTGATGCGGAAGATGAACCTTTTCCGCAGCAGTTCCAACAGGCAGCTATGTCGTTAACCCGTACAACCCTGTCCGACAGAACAGTATCAAAAGCAATCCTGACAACAAGCCAGCAACCTCGTTTGTAAGCAGCGTCGCAATCAGGAAAGCTTGGCATGGCTGAAGAAAAAAGTGAAATAGACCTCTCGGACATTCTTTACACTTTTACGCAGAAGTCTGTAGCAGATTTTCCCGAGCTCAGCGGAAAATTTGCCATCTATGTAGCCGCCACAAACGCCCTTTACGGCAGCCTGACCAGCAAGGAAGAACAGCAGCAGCTGCGCGAATATCTCTCCACGCAGGCGCAGACCGCACAAACATCGCGCTCCCGCGAGATGGACGGCTACAGCCTGATGATCTTCAAGGACAATGGCCGCAGGAGCCATACCTTCAGCACGACGCCGTATGCGCAGGAAGTCACCTCCATTCTCGAGCATGAGCTTGGCCATCTGGTCGCGCCGGGCGGGCTCAACTCGCCACTCGCAGAATGCATCGCCGAAATATTCTCCATCATCCGCCAGCAGCAGCAAAATCCGACCAACCGGGAAACACTCGAACAAGTTGCCGTCAGCCGCGCCAGTTCTGCACGGCAGCTGGTCACGGGAGACGCATCGCACTTCTACCTGCCCGTCCTGCAGGAGATGGAACGTTTTGCAATATCCTACGACCTGACGCAGATGCCCATGCCGCCGGTTTATGCCGCCAATTTCGCCTACCGCCTGTCTTACTGGAACGCCGTTCCGGACGATGCCCTGCAGCAGCTGAAGAAAGAGTATGCCTCCGCCAAAACACCGCTGCAAGAACTCGACGTCATGGATTTCGCGATCGACAACAAGCCGGTGATGCAAAAAATCGCGCAGGAATGCGCCAAGATCATGTTTGACGCAGCAGGAGAGAATGCTGATCTGGTTTTCAACACCGGAAAAGCATTTCTTGAGCCGTTTCTCGACAAACGTAACGATATTTTACTGACCTGGGACGATGCCGACCTCGCGGCTTTCGACAATGCGTTCTGGAATGATGTCCGCGAGAAAATAAAAGAACGTCCCGTTCAAGCGGAGTCAACGCCCGAACGGACTCTCCGCCAGCAGGCGCGGGATATCATGATCTTCGGCCTGTTCGACAAAGACCCTGACGAGAAAATTGATCCCGCGGCTTATGAGTCAAAAGAAAACCTTGCTTACCTGCGCCGCGCAATGGACGCTTATGTTTCAATTTCCATGGCCGCCGGCCCCGACACCGACCAGGAAGAGGTGATCGCCCGCTCCTGCCAGATCGCAGAACAATCTCTGGCGACAGGGCCCCGGCGAACAACGCCCCCTGCGCAAAGGATGTGATATGGCCGAAAATGAACAGCAAACAAATCTGGCAGAAACTTTTAACGCTTTTGCAAAGAAAGCCGTCGAAGATTTCCCTGAGCTTGAGGGCAAGTTTGTAATTTACAATGCCCGGACAAATACGCTGCATGGGAGCTTTGACAGCGCTGATGAAGCTGCGTTATTAGAATCACAACAGCACGCACTGGATGATTTCAAAAGAGAGAACGGCGAATACTATGACTCCGCTGCATTTGCCACAACCTTTAAAGAATATCATATTATTAATTATATAGGGCGCAAAGAAGGCGCCCCAAGCGACTATAACAGCGACGAAGAGGAAATAGCAGAACTTTTTCCACATGAACTCGGGCATATCGTTGCACCCCACGGCATAGATATGTGCCGGGGCGAAAACTTTGTCGAATGTATTGCTGACGCATTTTCTATTCTCTATCCAGAACAGCGTAGGCCTTTGCCTTTGGTATTGCAGGGTGCAAGTGCGATCAATGATATCCGGCATTTTTCATCGCCAGTCCTGAAAGAATTGTCCAGATTGATGGAAAAATATGATCTATCAAATATACAAAAATCTCCGCTTCAGGCCGCTAACCTTGCTTATCGAGCCTCTCTCTTCTACGCCTTACCCCCAAAACAGCTTCAAGGAATTTCTGACGCCTTTGAGCCCGTTCGTCAGGCGATGAGCAAGGCAGAGACAACCGGTTATTTTCCGGCCATGTTGGCCTGTATAAAAGTAATACTTGGAGACGATGGAAAGAATTCTCCTGTGGTATTTATGGCTGGGAAAGCATGGCTGTCGCAATTTCTGGATGAGGCAGAAAAAGAAGAGTGGAGATCAAATCATCAGCCTCCGGCCTTTTGGGACAGCCTCCGTAAGAAGATAAAAGAGAGTACGCCTCAGGAAGAAACACAAGAGAGCCTTGAACAGCGCATTGCCCGTGAAGCCAAGGATATGATGGTTCTCGGGCGCTTTGACCAGTATCCAAGCAAGAAAATTAATCCGAAGATGTATGAAACAAAGGAAAATATAGCTTACCTGCAAAGTGCCATGGGTGCTTACATCACTCTCCGCCAGCAGCAACCCGCGATGAGTCAGGAACAAACAATCGTCCGCGCCCGCAAGATGGCTGAAAAGCCCGTCAGCTCAAATCCACGCCGTAAAATTCAAGCTGCCATTTGATTTCCGGCGGCGTCATGGGATAGTCCGTGCCGCCCTTGGCATACATGAAATCTTTCGGCTCGAGGCGGGCATAGCTGCGCTGCAGCTCAATCGCGACACGCATCGGCAGCCTCGCCTTCCAGCACAACGCAACGATCGGCTTCGCGGAACCGGAGCGCAGCATCTTCTCTACCACAATCGGATGAATCTTGCTGAGCTGCGCCAATGCCAGCATGACGAATTTATGGTCGTTCCACGATAACGCATCGTTGATGACGCCGGGCGTGAGGTTTCCGGCCCTGACGTAGCGCTCGACCTTGCTCTCGGGAGATTCCTGCGCCCCGCCCGGTCCCTTGAACGCAATGCGCCTCTTGACGATATCGGCGATCTCCGCCCGCGTCGTCGCGTCAAAATCCTGCCGCCGTTCCATCACGTCCAGCACCGCCTGACTGACAAACCCCGCAAAGCGCTGCGCCAGATCCAGCGACAACTCCTTGCGCACGGCGATATCTTCATGCCAGTCGGGATAATCGCGCGATTTCTCGATAATCTTCAGCAGCAGGTCCTGGGTAAAGACTGCGCCGGGGTTGCGGATCAGCCCTTTGCTCGCTGGCACATCGTTCGTATTGATCACGGCATCCGATACGCGCGGGCTGATTGTCGGGCGGTTCGCGATCGCCGCAATCGCCCAGCCGGACGGATGGTCGGCCAGAATCTCCAGCAGGTCCTCGTCCGACAGCGCAACGCAGAAACGCAATATCGGCTCCGATACCTCGCGCTCGACATCGCGCGCCAGCTGACCCACCACCTTCGGCGGGGCCTTGGCATGATCTTTCAGTGCTGTCGACAGGGCCTGGCGGATTTTCAGCACTTCGTCATGCGCAAGAACGCCCAGCGCCTGCACGGCATAAGCGTATAACTGGCCATGCTTCTCTGCTGATAATCCCGGCAGCAACTCCACCAGCCGCGCCGCCAGCGCAATACGCACATCAGGGCTTTTGTCGTTCGCCAGCAAGGCGCTTGCCTGCACCGGCGTCGATTTGTTGATGGCGACCGCGCGGCGCACATCGGGATCGGAATCCTTCGCCAGAAAATACAGCGCCTCCGGATGCGTGCCCGCATCCTCCGCCATCAGCTTGCGTTGCTCCGGCGTACCCCCTGTCAAAAACTGCTTTTGCTTTTCGTAAAGCTTCTGATCGAGGCCGAGCAGTTTCTTCACAAATCCGAACATATTACTTACTCCTGTATTCCCGTGCGTTTCTAACGCGCCCTATATTCTTTTGACTGCATCTCGGTCAGGCGGCTCGCCGTCCGCTGAAATACCGCCGCGTTGTCGTCGCCGCGATACAACCGGTCGGGTGGCGCAGCGGCCGAGATCACCAGCTTCGCGTGGTGATCATACAACGTATCGATAAGCGTGATAAAGCGCGTTGTGGCATCACGCCGGTTATCGCTCAGTTTCGGCACGTTGCGCACGATGAAAACATTGAACCGCTTGACCATTTCGAGGTAATCCAGCGCGCTTTTGGGCTGACCGCAAAGCTCCTCGAAGTCAAACGCCGCCACGTCACGCACGGCGGCGGGAATATGGATCATCCGCTCCTTGACGGAAATGTCCACGGGCTCGACCGGTCTGCCATCGGCCATCACTTTTAGAATTTTGTCCATCTCGCGGGAGGCATCCTCATCATGCGGCCAGAAATAAAGCTGGCCCTCGCGCAGTGTGTTCATCCTGTAATCCCTGCCGCCGGAGAAATGGAAGACGTTCAGCTTTTCCTTCAGCAAGGCGATGAACGGCAGGAAGCGGTCGCGCTGTAATCCACCGGCGTAAAGATCATCCGGCACGATATTCGACGTCATGACAAACACCACGCCGCGCGCAAACAACGCCGTAAACAGCCGCCCCAGTATCATCGCGTCCGCCACATCCTTGACCTGAAACTCGTCGAAGCACAGCAGCCTTGTTTCACCCGCGATTTTGTCGGCGCAGGCGATCAGGTCGCCATCAATACTTTCCGCTGCGCCTTTTTCACGCGCCGTCAGAGACATATGGAGAAAATCATGCACCTCGAGCATGAAGGCATGAAAATGCACGCGGCGTTTTTTTTCGACCGGTGAACTCGCAAAGAACATATCCATGATCATCGACTTGCCGCGCCCTACGCCGCCGTAAAAATAAAACCCTTTCGATGTTGAGGTACCGAGGATCTTCGCCAGAAATCCGGACGATCCTGCCAGCTGCTGGGCGAGTTTTTCCAGCGCCTGAACAGCCCGCTGCTGGTCTGGATCAGGCTGGAGCGCCCCCGTCTCCAGTTTCTGACGATAGATTTCCTGTATCTTTGCCATAAAACTTACCGAATCCCTTGCCCTAAAGTCATAAGAGTATATTGTACGTCTCTATAGAAAATATAATCCAATCCGAGGAGAAACGCGCATGAAAAACTGTGACTGCAGTTGCAAGAAGGAATTCTGCAAAAAAGCCGAAAAGAACAAAAGCCCCTATCCGAAAGACAAAAACTGCTGGGTTCCGCCTGTCGTAAATGACGAAAAGAACAAGGCTGCAAATCCAAGCTGCTGCGCGCCAAAATCAGACTGCTGCACGCCTAAAAAAGGCGCAAAAGGCCCCAAGTCCTGCTGCAAATAATAACGGCATGAAATTAAAAAAGCCCCTGATATTCTCGGGGGCTTTTTTTATGCTTAAAACTGCTCGTTGGAAATCTGCATGACCGTCTTGTGGCCGCCCATGACCGGTGTCATCAAGCCGTAAATCTGCGGCAATAGAGCTTCGGCGAAGAAGCGCGCTGTCATCAGCTTGGCGTTGTAGTAATCAGCATTGGCTCCATCGGTCAGCAAAGCCTCATGCGCAGCGTAAGCCATTCGCGCCAGCATATAGCCGCCCGCGACGGTCGAGAAGATGCGCAGATACGGCACGGCGCTTGCGGCGATCGCGTCGGTGTTTGATTTGGCGTTGGAGATCATCCAGTTTGTGGTTTCCGCCAGCGCACCAATCGCCTTGTCGAGCGCGGCTGCAATGACATCCAGATCGTCGCTCGGCTTTCCCGCGAAGTTTTTCAGGAAGGCGCGCATTTCATCCTCGAAACGCCGCGCTTCCGCGCCGTTATCGCGCAGCACCTTGCGGAACACGAGATCGTTCGACTGGATACCGTTGGTGCCTTCATAGATCGGCAGGATGCGCGCATCGCGGTAATATTGCGCCGCGCCAGTTTCCTCGATAAAGCCCATACCTCCATGCACCTGAATGCCCAGCGATGCCGTCTCGAGAGCCAGATCGGTTGACCATGCCTTGACCAACGGCGTCAGCAGATCAACCCGCGCGGCGGCAAGCTGCGCCTGTGCAGGATCTTTTTCATTGCGCATACGGTCGATCATGCTGCCCGCATAGTACGCGAGCGCACGCGAGGCCTCGGTTGTTGTTTTCATTGTCAGCAACATGCGGCGCACATCGGCATGCTCGATAATCGATACCCGCTTGCCGGATTTGTCGCCGAGCTTGAATCCCTGTATGCGGTCCCTGGCATAGGCCAATGCCCGCTGGTAAGAGCGCTCCGCCAGCGCCACGCCCTGCAGACCGACAGAAATGCGGGCGTTGTTCATCATCGTGAACATGCAGCGCAGCCCTTTGCCCGCTTCGCCGACGAGATAACCAGTCGCGCCGCCCTGCTCGCCATAGACCATGACGCAGGTGGGCGAGCCGTGAATGCCGAGCTTGTGCTCCACCGATACTGCCTTCACATCGTTACGCGACCCAAGCGAGCCGTCCGCGTTCACCAGAAACTTCGGCACAATAAACAGGCCAAGCCCGTCGTTGCCGTCCGGCAGTCCGTCCATATGCGCCAGCACAAGATGAATGATGTTCGGCACAAAGCCGTGCTCGCCATAGGTGATGAATATTTTCTGTCCCTTGAGCAGGTAACTGTCGCCGTTCTTTTTCGCTGTCGTGCGGATGGCGGCAAGGTCTGTTCCCGCCTGCGGCTCGGTGAGCTGCNNCGCCGGAAACGATTTTCTCCAGATAAAGTTTCTTCTGGTCTTCGGTGCCGTGCTTCTCGATCGCTTCGATTGCAGCTTGTGTCAATAACGGGCAAAGACTGAGCGCAAGATTGGCCGACTGCCACATTTCATTGACCGCCATGCCGAGCGCCCACGGGAGATTCTGCCCGCCATACTCAGACGCACACACCAGCGCATTCCAACCACCCTCGGCAAATTTCGTGTAAGCCTCTTTAAAGCCGTCCGGCGTTTTGACTTCGTTGTTAGCGATGGTGGAAGTTTGTGTGTCACCGGTCACATTCGTCGGCACCCAGACTTCGGAGGCCAGCTTCGCCGCTTCTTCCAGCACCGCCTCAACCACATCCGGCGTCGCATGCGCATAGGCCGGAAATTGGGCAAGATTGTCCATACCCGCAATGTGCTGCAAGACAAAGCGCATATCTTTTAAAGGCGGGCTGTACATGTTGAAACCCAATGTCAGAAACCTGAATAAGGATTATATTCCGATTTCCGGCTTCTGGCTTCTAGTTTCTTGCGGCTGACTTCTGTTAACTGGGATCTACCCTCAATTTTGAGTCCATCCTCAACAGATACGCTTTGTCTTAAATTTATGACCGGGGCAGCCGGAACGGCAGCATAGGTCGTCTCGGGCTTTTTTAATGCGGACAGCCGTAGTCATTGGGTGGATAGTTTGCCGGTCCCGCAATCGATCCATAGAGTCGCATCACGTATTTAGCATATGCTGGACTGGGAGCACCCAACGTATAAAGAACAGATATATTGGGAGGGAGTGGATCACTAGGTCCGAAAGCGAATATCGAATAGCCCATATACATGGGCCATCCCTGCCAGTATTTGATCATGACAGCATGAGGGCCCGGCGTGAGGTATACAGGCTTGCCTTGCGCCGTCCAAAAGCCCCCCGCAGGGGATGCTGGCGGTGCAGCCCATGAGTTGTAGGTATTGTGTATAAACTTGTAGCCAAGGCTATTGTTGATAATAGCAGCGTTGGTAACGTCAAGCGGCAGATTTGAATCAAATTGGTATCCGTTCTCGGGAACCGCATAATAACCCGGAAAGGGATAGAAGCCTTGAGTTTGAGTGTTCCAGAGTGGAGGAAGGGGATGGGGTTGAAATACTTCTCCTCCTACTTGACTAAACCAGCCGCCGAATTCATCCTGAATGCTGACGGCGGGGCCTACACCATTAGGATAATTTGGAATATTTGGGTTAGTGGATGTGTAGGGGGTGTTCGGGTCATACGGATAAGACGCTGCTGATTGAATATTGGAAGTTTTATACGTGTCAGGGTCTATCCACATGACCATGCCGTCATCGGCGCCGCCATAAAACGTATATGCGCCGCCAGGCGGCGGGACAATAAACGTACCGTCAAAGCAAACCCCGAACCAGGATTGTAAGGAAGGATGCTGGGGAAAACCGTTGGCGGAAGGCTGGTAAGGCACAGCGGCCTGCGTTGTGTAATACTCAAGGCCGGAGATGCGCGAGCCGGTGGCCATGAGACTGACATCGCCAGCCGGAGGAACCGGAAAGCCGGCGATGCTGTGAGCGCGCGGGTCACCCGGCGGGTTCATATTGTATACGTACATGTGCGCCCCGTTATTGCAATTGATCGTGGGCCCGAAATACGAGGCGTTCTGGGCGTTGTCACAGGCCACATGGTAAATAAGATTATTTGTGACGAGCTGTGACGTGGCGGCGTTGTTTTTATTTACGGTATTGATAAAAGTGATGACGGGCTCAGGTGTAGATAAAACTGGATATAGAGGATAGCTGCAGTTGCTGCCTACAGGACCAGTGACCGCGCAGGGCTGTGACAACTGACCTTGTGCGTTATACGTACCACGGACGTCGGAACCAAATGCATTAACGACATACACGCCG
The DNA here is from genome assembly GCA_003153235.1 of Rhodospirillales bacterium. Lineage (GTDB taxonomy): Bacteria > Pseudomonadota > Alphaproteobacteria > Micavibrionales > UBA2020 > PALSA-926. The sequence continues at coordinate 14,684 of PLXM01000079.1, read as the reverse complement.
CTTCCGGGCACAGCTATTGCACTATTTCCATTACTATCATTTATAGTGATGGCGCCGACGTCGAGAGTTACCGGATGGTTGGTATGGTCAGCGTATCTTTCCACGACGGCATAGACAAGGCGATGGCCCCAGCCATCGATACCAGCGCCATCTGGCAAATTAAGCGTCCGCAGCGGCAGGGTGCCAACGCGCACCGGCTCATTGATGCCCAGAACAAAACTCTTGACGCCGACAGCACGCCATGTGCCGTCATTAAGCGGGGTTGGGGGAGTAACGTTAAAAGTTGTCACATTGTTTGGCGGCAATATTGCCGTGCAGGGATTTAACGGATCCTCGACGCCATAGTTCTGGCTGTCCACCGAAGCAGTCATAAGCGCCGGGCAGGGATAATATTTATTTTTCTGATAGAAGGCCTCAAGAGCTTGTTGCACGGTCTGGAGATTGTCTCTTGTTGTTGTAGTCTGTTTGAAATTGTTATAGTAATTGGCAAAGGGGAGGGTTGCTGAGAGAATGACCCCCACCGCAAAAATAAAAATTGCAGTCTCCAGAAGCCCGATACCAGAGAGCGGGCGGCATGAAAGTTTTTTATTCTTTATCGTTTTTCTAAAGCTGAAGAGCATATTCCCCATTCCTGAAAACAAGAAACGATGCCATAGTTATAGTTAATTTTATCATAAAATCGTATATATTTACTTAATTTTTATAATAATTTTAAATGTCCCATTTAAGATATTGGTTTATTTTATACAATAGCACTTAACAAGATATATATGATCCTACTATATGATACATATCTTAACTCTCTGTCTGCCTTCTTAATTTTTCATTATCAAGTTTTATATTCTTATAAAAACTTACCTTAACATATGTTAAAATAGAAGATGGAGCTTCCGATGAAATGGGGTCATTTTTTGCCTGGTACAGAAAGAATCAAAGAAAAGAAATATAACGATACAAACGCAGGATTCACCATCATAGAGCTATCTGTGGTTCTTGTTGTTGGAGCTGTCATTATGGTTGCAGCGGGCCTCATGTTTCAGGATTACCTGCTGATGCTGCGATCAGCCTATACACAGTTTCGTATGACAGCTATTGATAATTCGATTCAGACATTTTTTCAAAACAATGGTTATTACCCGTGCCCCTCCAGTCTCACTGCAGCGCCTAATACAGCAAATTTTGGCGCGTCACCCGGCAGCCCTTGTGGTGGTGCAGGCACTTTCACATTAGCCGGGGCAGGAAACTCTAACGATAACGTGTTTCTTGGCGCTGTGCCCGTGCGCACCTTAAACCTGTCAAATGATTATGAGGCGGATGCATGGAACAATAAAATTGTTTATGCCGTAACGGCGAAAATGACATCTCTTACAACTTTCAATCCCGCAGCTGGCTCAATTGACATTATTGATTCCATTGGGAATAGTGTTCTTAGCTTTGTCGGAAAAGGCGAATATGTCCTTATTAGCGCGGGTCGGGATGGTGTAGGCGCCTACTCGCTTGAGGGGGGTCAGGGAAAGCCCTGTGCGACGGCAACATTGGAGGGTATGAATTGCGCGTGGACTCAACCAGCAATACTGCCAAGTGTAAATGCTGCCCGATTCCGCAAGACTACAATTACGGGAGAGAATGTTGGCAACAAAACATATGATGACTATGTTCTTTTCCGTACGTCGCCCAATCAGGGCGTCGTGCCTCCCGGAACAATCATGATTTATAACGGGAACTGCTCTTCATTAACGAGCGGCTGGGCATCGCTCGGATCAGGAGGAGGGGCAACGGGGCTAACTTCTATAACTCCCCCTCTAAATTATTGCGAAAAGAATTAAAGAATGATGGCTGGGATCAAAAAATTACATGATCCGGAAAAAAAATACTCGACAGCAGGATTTACGCTTGTTGAAGCGGCTTTAGTCATTTTGGTCGGGGGGGCACTTCTGACCGTTATTTCCTCTTATATTCTCAATATCCTGCAGAAAGAACAAATAGCGGTGACACAGTATCGCATAACCGCAATTCAGCAGGCACTGAGCGTGTATCTAACCGAGAATGGTGCCTATCCTTGCCCAGCCAGCTTAACGGAGCCGATTGATACGTCATCTGTTATTAATGGAGATACTATCACCTACGGCATGGATGTCACGGTTGGTTATGGCCCGCTTAGCCCAAACTATCAAAATTGCTCGCATGCATCTCCTGCTGAATCTGGAACCTATAGGGTCGGCGCGAGCGGCAGTTTACCCATCAGAATCGGGACAGTTCCTGTACGCAATATAGGCCTGCCAGATGAGTATATGAACGATGGTTGGAATGATCGGTTCGTATATGCCGTAACAGAGATCCAAGCTTCCGGGCGTATTTCAGGAGGCTACACGCCGTATAATGGTGCCATTGGCATTAACGATCAAAATGGTAATGCTATTGTTTCTCAAGGATCGGCACCACAACCAAATGCTGCACATTATATCCTCATTAGCCCGGGCCCTGACCATAATGGCGCTTTCACCGCCGAAGGTGGGCAGGTCCCCTGCAATGCGGCAGAGCCTGACCACGTGAACTGTCCTACTTTTCCAAACCCCAATGGTATTTTTCTTCAGGAGCCGACAACCGGTGGAAATGTTGCCAATCTTTTTAATGATATCATTGTCTACTATGGACCAGGGAAAGGTTTTGCAACTGGCATACCATCTGGCGCTGCAACAATTTTCTCGACAAAATATTATGCGGTATGCCCCATAGGGTGGACGGCCGTTTCTCTAACGCTGCAAAATGAGCAAGTGCCGCCCATAGATCCGGGCAAATATATGTACTGTCAGAAACAATAATAAAAAGATTTACTGGTCAACCCCCATTAACTGGACATGGGCCCTTCGCCCCGCCCTATCCGCCATTCAATTATCAGTGTCCACACTAGGTTTCTTTTAAGGCAGGGAGCTTAAGAAGGCTTGTTCTGTTTGTGCTGCTTATGGGCGGTTGCAGGCTTGGAGGTATTCTCGTTCGCCGCTGTTTTCTGCTCATAGAACTTGCTCACAAGGTCGTTCAGCAGGAACACGCCCCAGCCCTTGAGTTCGCTCTCGGGCATGCCGGGACCGGCGATGTCGAGGTGCATGAAGGCGCGCTTGTCGGAGCCGTCGGCATTCTTCTCGATGAACTCGCGCAGGAAAGCCGCTGCCGTGCAGGCGCCGGGGCCTTTGGCGTTATTGGTCAGGTCGGCATGCGGCGTGTTCTCGACAGCCTTTTTGAAGGCGCCCGTTTCCGTGAGCGGCATGCGCCAGATTTTTTCGCCGGTGGCAGCGCTGGCCTTGTTGAACTGCTTGAACAGGCGGTCGTCGTTCGAAAAGACGGCGGCGAATTCGGTGCCGATCGCGCTGATGGCAGCGCCTGTCAGCGTGGCGAGGTCAACAACCGTGTGCGGGTTGTAAGTCTTCTGAACATAGGTGATCGCATCGCAGAGCACGAGGCGGCCTTCAGCATCGGTGTTGCCGATATAGACTGTTTTGCCCGACATAGACTTGACGATATCACCAGCGCGCATAGAATTCTGGTCAGGCATGTTCTCGGCAAGCGCCATGACGCCGACAACGTGCGATTTTGAGCCGCGGGCCGCAAGAGCGCGTATAGCACCGGCTACAGCGGCTGAGCCGCCCATATCCATCGCCATGTCGCCCATGCTGGAACCTGTCTTGATGTTGAGACCGCCTGAGTCAAACGTGATGCCTTTGCCGACCAGCGCGAGGGGCTGCTTCTGCGCACCGTTGGTGCCGTCATATTCCAGCACGACCATGCGCGGCGGGGTCTTGCTTCCCTGACCGACAGCGGATGCCGCGCCCATGCCAAGCTTCTTCATTTCATCAGCCTCGATCACGCGGACCTTGATGCCCAGCGGCTCGAGATCAGCCTTGACGCGCGCGGCGTAGGTTTCGGGGTTAAGAACGTTCGCCGGTTCGTTGACGAGATCGCTGGCCCAGAAAGCGCTTTCCGTTGTGAAGCGTGCTGCATTGAAGGCGGCTTCCGCTTCTTTCGGCGCGGATGTGGTGATCGTTATATTCGAAGGACCTTCTTCCTGCTCGGTGGTTTTGTATTTGTTGAAGGAATAAGAACCGCGCAGAAGACCGTCAGCGAGGCTCGCTGCGACGGCGGGGCTCAGGCTGCCGGTGTCGAGAACGAGACCATTCTCCTTGCCCTGCTCCTTCATAAACTTGAAAAGCTGAACGCCCTCTTCTCTTGCCGATTCAACAGTCAGCTTATCCGCATCGCCAAGGATAATTCTTGAACCTGTGGCTTCTTTGGCGGAGGCGGCAAACGAGAACGTTGTCATGGGGCGATTCCTTTTAAAATTGCTATGGATAATTAAGGGGGTTCATAATGACAATTCCCCATATATAGTCAACCCTAATTTCATATCTCGGAACTTGGCACACCGATTGCACCACCTTTTATATAAGAAGCCAAAAGGCTCAAAACTAAAGACTTGGGAATACGGTTGGGAGTGAGTTATGACTACGCTGGTACAACAAATTATCAATAAATATCAAGGCTCTGCACCACAACGTGTGGTTAATGCGGTTGAAAATGCCGCAACGCAGACAGGGGCAGATTTTTCCCTGTTGATGGAAAAAGCCTCCACAGAAAGTGGTTTTAACGCTTCGGCAAAGTCATCCACATCTTCGGCCACCGGTCTCTTCCAGTTTATCGACAGCACATGGCTCGGCATGGTGAAAGAATACGGCGCCAAGTTCGGCCTCGGCCAATATGCCGACCAGATCCAGATCAAGAACGGCAAACCCTGCGTCGCCAACTGCGACGTCAAGACCGCCATCCTCAATCTGCGCAAAAACCCTGAAATTTCCGCACTGATGGCGGGCGAGATGACCACCGAAGACAAGCAATACCTCCTGAATAACACCGACGGTACCGTCGGCAGGACGGAAATGTACGTCGCGCACTTCATGGGTTCAGGCAATGCCGCCAAGTTCCTCAACGCGCGTGAAGATAACGGCGCCGCTTCTGCCGCCCAGCTCTTCCCGAAAGAAGCGCACGCAAACAAAAGCATCTTTTTCAACAGCGCCGGACAGGCGCGCACGCTCGATCAGGTTTACAGTGTGCTCGCCCGCAAAATCGGCGGCACGCAAACTGCCGGAATTACCACCGGAACCCCCACCAGCCAGCCCCTGGCCGGTTCCGATACCACAGCGTCTGTGTCATCTGCAAATGCCCTCCCGCTCTCAAACTGCATTCCCCTGATGCAGAGCATGGTGGCGCAGACGCTCCCCTCTTCAAACGGCATTATCTGGAACGATGCCGCCGCATCTTCCAGGAGCGGCTTCTCGCACGCTAGCGGCTTTATACCCGGTCAGAAGCTTTCCGCCAACAGCATCCTTCTGCTCGCGCAAATGCAGCACCATGCGACGAGCGGCATAGGGTCAAAATCGCAGTATAATTCCTGATGATATATCAGACCTTCTGAAATGCCCTGTGGCTAACGGGGGCTATTTCAGCCGCCGAGATCAGCGTTTTAAGCACGGCAAGGCCGCCGTCGCCCAGATAATGCAACGGCAGCATTTCACCTTTAGAGAATTCAAGCAATACCTGCAGCGCAGACATCGGCAGCGTGCCGAAATTTCCGGCGGGCAGCTTCTTCTCGTCGCGCCCGCAGGTATAAACCCAGGCGTTCTCGACGGTGAATGTGCCAAAAGCCGATGCGGCATTTGCAATAGCCGCCTGCACCGCGCTGATGTCAATAAACGCGGCTTCTTCAACACGTGCACCAGCTACATAAAAACCGTTGTCGAGCTTGAGCACAACCGACTGCGATATCTTACTGGCGTAATCAACTGGCTCAAGGCTCTTCAGCCAGCTCTGGATTTCTTTATCTGTGAGAGGCCCCCTGCGCAGCAGCTTTTTCTGCACATCGTCTGCCACCGGTGCCACGCCCTTGCCCTGATCTCTGACCAGATCGGGAATAAATTGCCGAAAAGAGAACAGATCAGGCAAAAACTTGCCGACTGTTGTCGTCGTCACTTCGCCATTCAGCGTCACGTAATGGATTTTTGTATTTTCAGACGCGAGACCCGCGATCTGCTGGCGGCATTTGCCGCAGCAGCTGACTTGAGCATCGGCGGATGGATCTTTATCGCCCGGCTTTATATGTCGGGGCGCACCCATCACCCAGCCTTCGACAATCTCCGCCTGCTTGCCCAGCGCAGTGACAAGCGCGGAGATAGCGCCCTCCTCGCCATGCGTAGAGAGCCGGTGATCCATGTTCTCGACATTCACGCCGGCAAAATAGTAATCATCATCAGTGCCGCAACGTGCACGAAAAATGGCCGACACGGCAAAGCCTGACTCGGGTATATGGGGATGCGCCCTTAAATCGAGAAGCCACTGGTATACCTGAGCCCCCGACAAGTTTCCCTTCCTGAAATGATCCATTGTCAGGCCGCTTTTTCCTTGAGTATTCTTCTGATCTTCCGCCTGACGTGCGCGGTGATGCGGTTGCGCAGCACATCCAGCTCGGACGGCGGCTTGTAATCCGTCAGGTAACGCGACGCTTCGAGCAGGGACGAGAACTTATACATCCTCTCGGCGGGCATTTCGGCGCTGGCCTCGAGCGCCCAGTTATGCGCTTCAATCCATATAGCGTGCATACCTGCAGCAACCGACGGTGCGACATCTGACTTCAGACTATCGCCGATCATCACAACTTCCTGCGGGCGGTAACCCAGCTGACGGACGATATTGGCAAAGACATCCACACTCTTCTTTTCAACGACAAAAATGTCGGACAGTTTTTTCTTGAACGGCAGATGCGATATGCGCGTTTCCTGAACTTCCTTGTCGCCCTGCGTAACGATGTAGACGGGGAACTTTGCCGTCAGCAAATCCACAGCCTCGAGCGTACCCGGCTTGAGCTTGGCAACCGTGCTGAAAACATTCTCCGCAAACTCACGCACAGTGGTGATCGCCTTCTCGTCCGCCTTCGGTACGAAGTGCTTGAGAACTCTCTCGAATACTTCGGGATAACGCTCGCGGGAATAACCCTGCGTCTTAAACAGATCGCGGTCCGTCTTGTCGAGAATCTGGCGCGTTTCCGGCAGCGGAACGCCATAGTGATGCATGTAACCGGACAGCACAGCAGCCGCCTGTTCATACAAAACCGTGTTGACGATCAAGGTATCGTCCATATCCAGAAAAATCGCTTTGATCATGGGATTAGTTATAACAAGTATTTCCGATTAAGAAAATAGTGTATTACAATAAAGATGTTAGAATATTCTTTATACATAAAAATGTAATAATTGGAAAACAAACATATTAGTTTCTTTCATATTCAATCAAAACTCTTGCGAGCGTGCGGATTTTATGGCTTTGATCTCTGCGCAACAATTTTGAACGAGATCCATGTCGATCATTTGTCAGGAAATCAGCACTCCCGAAGATATGCAGGCCTGCTTTGCCTTGCGCCGCGCCGTGTTTGTCGGCGAACAGAGCGTTCCGGCGGAGCTTGAAATGGACGGGCAGGACGCCTCCGCACGCCACTTCGCCCTCAAGGATGACGACCGTATCATCGCCACCTGCCGCGTCCGCCGCATGGGCAGCGCCGCCAAGATCGAGCGCATGGCCGTGGAAAAGGACTGCCGCCGCAAGGGGATCGGGCAGGAACTGATGAAATATGTCTTGCAACAGCTGACAGGCGTGGGCGATATTCAATTGCTGAAACTCAGCTCCCAGTCCGACGCCGTGCCGTTTTATGAACGGCTGAACTTCAAAAAGCGCGGCCCGGAATACATGGAAGCTGGTATGCCGCATTACGAAATGACGCGGGAATTATAAACAGGATTAGGAACATGGCCAAAAACAAACCCGAAGCTGTTGCACAGGTCGCCACGGACAGCAACCTGCTGATCGAGGCGAAAATCGAGAACATGAAGCAGCTGCAGGCGCGCGGCGTTGCACCCTATCCCTACAAGTTCAGCCCCACGCACCATGCAGCCGCCCTGCAGGTGAAATACAAGGACCTCCCCAATGGCACGATGACCGAAGACCGCGTCACCGTCGCGGGCCGCATGATGTCGAACCGCAACAGCGGCATGTTCATCGACCTCAAGGACGGCTCGGGCAAGATCCAGATTTTCAGCAACAAGGATCATCTCCCCGAAAACGTGCTGGAGCAAATGTCCTATTACGATATCGGCGACATCATCGGCGTGAAAGGGCTTATCCGCCGCACGCCACGCGGCGAGCTTACCATCAACGCCGAAGAAGTCACCATGCTGACAAAATCCGTGCGCCCGCTGCCGGAAAAATATCACGGCATCCATGACATCGAGTTAAAATACCGCAAGCGCTATGTCGACCTCATCATGAGCGATGAGAGCCGCGACACGTTCCGCAAGCGCAGCCAGATCATCGCCTTTATCCGCGAAGTACTGCTCAACGAGGACTTCATGGAAGTTGAGACGCCGATGCTGCACCCGATCGCGGGCGGCGCAACCGCAAAACCATTCCTGACCCATCACAACGCGCTCGACATGCAGCTCTACCTGCGCATCGCGCCGGAGCTTTATTTGAAGCGGCTGGTGGTGGGCGGCCTGGACCGGGTGTACGAGATCAACCGCAACTTCCGCAACGAAGGGCTCTCGACGCATCACAACCCCGAGTTCACCATGCTGGAGTTCTACCAGGCGTACACGGACTATCGCGGACTGATCGACTTCTCCGAGGAACTGCTGCGGCAGACGGCGATTGACGCCACGGGTTCGCCGGCAGTGGAATTCGAAGGCCACCAGATCGACTTCAGCAGCCTGGCGCGTTACAGCATGCGGGAAGCCGTGGTGCGGCACTGGGAGGGCGAAGGTGGTCCCACGATGGAGGACGTGGCGAATCCCGAATGGCTGCTGGCGCATTCGCACAGGGNNTGCGCATCGCGCCGGAGCTTTACCTGAAACGCCTTGTGGTCGGCGGCTTCGAGCGCGTGTTCGAGATCAACCGCTGCTTCCGCAACGAAGGCATCTCCGTCAAGCATAACCCCGAGTTCACCTCCGTCGAGATCTATCAGGCCTATGCCGACTACAGCGACATGATGGGCCTGACCGAGCGCATCATTGAAGGTGCTGTGAAAGCGACGCACGACGGCGCGACCAAAGTGAAGTACGGCGAACGCGAGATCGACTTCAAAGCCCCCTGGCCGCGCAAGACGATGGCGCAGCTGGTGCTGGAAAAAACCAAGATCGATTTCATGCAGATACCAGATGCGTCTGCTGCCGCTGCTGCCGCTGAAAAAATCGGCGTGCATATCAAGCCGGGCTCGAACTGGGGCGAGGTGATGGAAGCTGTTTTCGCGGAACGCGTGGAAGCGACGCTGATCCAGCCCGTGCATGTCACCGACCTGCCAAAAGACATCTCCCCGCTTGCCAAGGTCCACCGCGACAATGACGTGCTGACCGAGCGGTTCGAAACCTACGTCAACGCCTGGGAAGTGGCCAATGCTTTCTCCGAGTTGAACAGCCCGTTCGACCAGCTTGACCGTTTCAAAAAACAGGCCGAGGCGCGCGCCCACGGCAACGAAGAAGCGCAGATGCTGGATGAGGATTTCGTCGAGGCGCTCGAGTACGGTCTGCCCCCGACCGGCGGGCTCGGCATCGGCATCGACCGCCTCGTCATGCTGCTGACAAATTCAGCCAGCATCCGCGACGTGATCGCCTTCCCGACACTCCGGCATCATACGAAGTGATTAAAAAAATTAAGCCCCTGTAATGAGGCCCTTGGTTGCGGCTCTTTTCTTGACCGCCGCCAGAACATCCTTGACTGACGAAGCGTCAGCCTCGCCGCCTTCAAGGCTCTGTTTGAAAACAGTTGCGCCAATGCCCTCGTCCTTACCGCCGAATTTCATGTGGTCATAGGCGCGGATTCCCGCTGTGTTGATCAGGATCGCCAGCATCTGCGTCTGTCCTGAACCGGTGGGGATATTCGTTTTGATAAATACACCGTCCTTGGCAAAAGGCTCTTTGCCCGCGACGATCTCAAAATCGAACTTCGAACCCGGCTGGTTCTTGAGTTCCACCAGCCCCGTCACGATGCCGCCGACATTCTTGTTGAAAGCTTTGGTAAGTTTCTTGGGAACATCATTACTCATGCGAAAATTCCTCTACATTGAACAGCTCAGGAAATATAAAATATTTCCTGACTATGTCAATAAGGCAATCTGCCTATTATTCAGGTTTTATGAAGTCTTGAAAGACTTGCCGCAGCCGCAGCGGCCGGTTTCGTTCGGGTTACGGAAGGTGAAGCCGGATTCAAACTGGCCATCCGCATAGTCCATCTCGGTGCCGATCAGATACAGCATCGCGCGCTGGTCAACAAAAATTTTCACGCCCTTGTCCTCGACGACTTCTTCCATCGGGTTCTGACCCGACGCGTATTCCATGAAGTAGCTCATGCCCGAGCATCCGCCCGACTGGACGCCGATGCGTAATCCCACGACAGGCTCGCCCTCGGGCGCCTGTGCGATCAGCGACTTCACCTGATCTGCGGCGCTTTGTGTCAGTGTCAAAACTTGCTGTGTCATTTTAATTCTCCTTCTCTCATTCTATATTTACATATCTTTTTATAAAAGAAAAGCATATATTTAACTAATTGATAATATTATATATTTTTTATTCTCTGTTGTTTTATGCGCCTTTATATCACAATTTTTGTTCTGATTGCGAGAAAGAAGTTTTCATGAGTCACGCCGATGAATAAAGAAGCGCGCCGGACGCTGATCACCCTGTTCATGCATCTTGAACAGATGGAAAAGGCGGGTGTTCCGATCATGGACTCCCTCGCCACGGCGCAGAATGATGCGCATGACCGGAAACTGAAACGCGATCTCGATCTGATTTACCACGAAGTCGAAAACGGCAAGAACCTGTCCGAGGCCATGGCCTTGTTCCCTGATTTTTTCGACGAAACGCTGATACGGCTGGTCGATGTCGGCGAAAAGAGTGGCAGGCTCGCGCGTGTGTTCGGTCTCTGCACACAATATCTCGAGCGGATCGATGATCACGCGCGGAAAATGAAAGGCGCAACACGCGGGCCGAAGATCAGCGGCGCCATAACACTTGGCCTTGCCGCCTTCGCCCACCAGACCGCCCTGCCTTTTATCGTTTTCTTCTTTATCATCGGCGCGGCGATAACCACTTTCCTCTATCGTCGTGTAACACCTTTCCGCGCCGTGATCGACAGGCTGCTGCTGTTCGTACCGCGCCTCGGCACGCTGATCGCGCAGCATTCCTACGCACGCTTCGCCGAAAGCCTCTCCATGCTCTTTGATGCCGGCATCAACCTGAACAGCGCGCTTGAAACATCCATTCTGAGCGTTCCCAATCTTGCCATACGCGACTCTGTCGCAGATGTTGTGCCGCGTGTGCGCAGCGGCTCATCGCTGTATGAGGCTTTTTCCGGCGCGCTACGGATAGACCGCTTCGCGCTCGGCATGATCAAGGCGGGGGAAAGAAGCGGCAATCTTTCCGCAACGCTGCGCGAGCTTACCTCCTACTACGACAAGCGGACGGATGAAGCCATCACCGCATTGCAGCAGCTGGCGGAACCTTTACTGACAATCGTTGTGGGGGCGCTGTTCTGGTTTGCGTGACAGAACGCGCAAACTAAAACATATTCAGTTGCAGTTTTGCCGTCTCGGCCATTTTTCCGGGATCCCAGGCTGGATCCCAGACGATTTCAACCTTCACCTGACCGACACCATCAACTGTTTTGACTGAATCGGATACCATTCCCGGCATTTCGCCAGCGACGGGGCAGCCAGGCGATGTCAGCGTCATCTCGATATACACATCATTCGTCTTTACATCGATATCAACCTTGTAAATCAGTCCGAGCTCGTAAATATTCACCGGAATTTCGGGGTCGTACACCTCGCGCAGCGCCGCCTGCACGCGCGGCCATAGCACATGATCCTTATTCGCTTCCGTATAAGGCGGAATCAGCATCTTCTCGGTTTCTTCATCACCGACCGCGTTCCTGATCATACCTTCATCTGCGAATTGACGGATCATGAAAACAGCTTCTTCACTTTCTGAACGCCCTCGATCAGCTTCTCGGCATCTTCCATCGTATTATAAAGTGCGAACGAAGCGCGCACCGTTCCCGTGACGCCGAGCACCTTCATCAGCGGCTGCGCGCAGTGGTGCCCCGTTCTGACGGCAATACCCAGCTGGTCCAGAACCGTCGCCACATCATGCGGGTGAATTTTATCCACCGCGAACGATATGATCGACGCCCTCTCCGGCGCGGTTGAATAAATCGTGACGCCCGGAATGGCGGCGAGGCGCTTCTCCGCCTCCTGCAATATCTTTTTCTCCTGCGCATGGCAGGCGGCGCGGTCTAGGCCATTCAGGTAATCAATCGCCGCACCGAGACCGATCACCTCGACAATCGCCGGCGTGCCCGCTTCAAAACGGATCGGCGGTTCCTTGTAGGTGATTTTATCGAATGTCACGAGCTCGATCATCTCGCCGCCACCCTGATAAGGGGGCAAAGCATTCAGCGCGTCATAGCGGCCATACAGCACGCCGATGCCGCTCGGACCATAGAGCTTATGTCCGGTAAAGACAAAAAAGTCGCAGCCGATAGCCTGCACATCCACATCGAAATGCACGATTGACTGGCTGCCATCGACCAGCACCTTCGCGCCGACAGCGTGAGCTTTCTTCACAATATCGGCCACATCAACGACCGTACCCAGTACGTTTGACATCTGCGTAACAGCAACCAGTTTTGTTTTAGGACCCAGCAACTTTTCAAACGCCGCCATATCCAGCGAACGGTCCGGCTTGATCGGCACGATTTTAAGGACAACGCCCTTCTGCTCTTTCAAAAAGTACCATGGCACGATATTCGCGTGATGCTCCAGCTCCGTCAGGATAATCTCGTCACCAGCCTTGAGTGACTGGCCAAAACAATGCGCGACGAGATTGACCGCTTCCGTTGCATTACGGGTGAAAACAATTTCCCTGTCCGTCTTTGCCTTGATGAACTGCGCCACTTTCTTGCGCGCGTCCTCAAAGGCGATACTTGTTTCGGAACTAAACGTATAAACGCCACGGTGCACATTGGCATAGTGCTCGCTCATCACATTCGTCATTGTATCAATGACACACTGCGGCTTCTGCGCGCTGGCGGCGCTATCGAGATAAATGACCGGCTTGCCATTCACCAGCCGGGCGAGCGCCGGAAAATCCTGCTTTAGGTTGTCTGATGGTTTAATGACGTTCAATGCGCGAGCCATGTTCTAATCCGTTCCTCGTAAATTTCCTTTACCGGCGCAAAACTCACCTGCGCCAGCGCCTCGTTCAGAAATGACTGTATCAGTAAGGATTTGGCTTCCGCCAGAGGGATGCCGCGGCTTTGGAGATAAAACAGCGCGGTCTCATCAAGCTTGCCCGACGCGGCGCCATGGCTGCACTTGACATCGTCGGCGTAGATTTCTAGTTCCGGTTTAAAGCTAGCTTCTGCCGTTTCGGAGAGCAGTAGCGCATGATTAAGCTGGTTTCCATCTGTTTTTTGTGCAGAACGACGTACATGTATTTTCCCTTGGAAAACTGAACGAGCCTGATCATCGATAACTCCCTTAAAGTGCTGAACGGATTTTCCGTTCGGTTCAAAATGATCAGTAAGCACCGTAAAATCATGGCATTGCTGATCTTTTAATAAATATATGCCGCCCACCATACTCGAGATTCCAGAATCAATCAACAAATTTTGATACTCCTGACGGGCAAGCTTGCCACCTGTGGCGCAGCTAAAGCCTTCAAAAGAAGAGTTTTTCTGCTGCTGCAGACCAGTGAAAGAAAAGTGGTATGCGCCCTTGCTTTCTTCCTCGAACTTGTAAAATTTGAGGCGGGAGGCCGGTTCCAGGGCAATGCCGCTATAACCATTCGAGAGGTAAACCCCCTCGCCCACGTGGCGTTCAAGCAGGGTCAGACCACTGTTTTTGCCCAGCCAGTACAGCGTGCGGGGGTAAATCGCCGGCACCCTGTCGGAGCTGCCGATGTTGTAAAACAGCACCTCTACCGGACGCACCACATCGACGCCGTCTTTAACCGTCAGAACAATGCCGTCATGCATATAGGCCGTGTTGAGGGCCTTGAGCGGAGTCTTGCGCAGATCACCAAGTGTAACGAGATGCTGTTCGATCCCCTCGATCTGCACGGACGCATCCATCAAGCTCATGACAGTGACGCCCTTGGGAACATCGCTCAGCTGCGGCTGGTACTGTCCGTTGACGAGAACAATGCGGTCGGAATCTTCCAGAAGTTTCTCCGGCAATTTCTTGACATCAAACTTGACCGCATCGATCGAGTAATGGAAATACGTCTGCAGCATCGGGCGCAGGTTCGTGTGCTGCCAGCCCTCCCATGCCGTTGTCGGCAAGCCTGTGCGCGAAAACTGCTCGGCGCCCGTATGGCGCAAGGCGCGCACCCAGTCCGCCGCCAGCTGCTCGCCCAGCTTCACCACATCCTCGAGCCAGGGCAGCGTCGTCTCGTTTATCGGATCCTGTTGCAGGAAAGCGTTCATATAGATTTCCCACCTGCGCGGGGGGCAGCTTCTCCATCTCCGTAAAATCCGGCATAACCTTTTTCTTCCAGCAGCAGGGCCAGTTCCGGCCCGCCGGTTTTCTGGATTTT
>PLXM01000122.1 GCA_003153235.1 Rhodospirillales bacterium | reverse complement strand
GGAGTGAGATTCGAACTCACGGTGCAGTTGCCCGCACGGCAGTTTTCAAGACTGCTGCCTTAAACCTATTATATTGATTTTATTATATAATTTTATTTGCAGTGTGAAAGTGTGTAAGGAAGTGTGTAAGTTTTTAAGGATAAACACCCGTTCAAATTGATACGAAGAACTCTATTATAATTTCATAGTTTTGTATATGACCGATTTTGTCGTACATGACCTTATTATGATCTCAATAAAATCAGATTTAGTTTCTTATCCCTGCCCAGAGATTTAATCTCTGCTTCCCGTTTCAGGGCACGCCCCTTTGTGCGATGCAGTTCCTGATAGACGATTTTATAGGGAGCACGTCCTCTGGTGTATTTAGCACCTGTACCATTGGCATGTTTGGCTAGGCGGTTCTCCATATCGTTTGTAATGCCGGTATAAAGGGTTTTATCGGCACACTCTAAAATATAGACTGTCCAGGGCAACAGAATTCTCCCGCTCATGGTACGCGCTCCGCTCGCAGTTAAACGGTGCGTCCTGTGACCATTTTTAAGTATTGTCCCCATGAATATTGGCAAAATTACTGTTTACAATTTCATTGGGTGCGCAGATTCTAAACAGTGCCTTGAGTTGCGGGGCATTGCTTAACACAAATCATAATAAAGCAAAGAGGGAGTAAAAACCATGAACAAGAAAGAACTTGTCGAACATTTGGCGGCTAAAACTAAACTTACCAAGGTAAAGACTGAGGAAGTGCTTGATGCTTTTACCAGCGTTGTTTCCAGGGCGATTTCCAAGGGTGCTGAAGTCCGTATCGTTGACTTTGGCACGTTTACTGTTGTGCATCGCAAGGCTACAGAAGGCCGCAATCCGCGTACCGGCGCTGTAATTACAATCGCCGCCAAGAGCAAGCCGAAGTTTAGGCCAGGCAAGGCTCTTACCGAAGCTGTCAATAGAAACAAAAAGAAACCCGCTTAATTACTTTAGACACCCTCATTATTCAAACATGAATTTTTCATGCTTGAGTGCCATAAAATGATTGCACTCCGTATCTGACAGCGGCGTGAAACTGGCCACCGATTGCCACGCATCGGGCTTTGCCATGAAGCGGTAACATTGATGCCGCAGTGGGCAGGCATCATTTTCACACATGGTAATGTCGGGCATTATACACTCCATTTGAGCCATTATAGCGCGTTTTACAGTGCGGATGATATTGCTTGCCGCCGCGCCTTCTTCCAGCCCGGCATGCTCGACAAAAACCACCTCCGCGCCACGACGTTTAAATTCCTGAATGAAATAATCGGCATAATCTACCGTATCGCCACGGTGCAGCCGCGCTACATCCGTCACAACCACCTTATCTATTCCGCCTTTTTTTACGTCACTCAGCAACTGGCTAAGTGCGGGCTTATGAACCTGCATTCCCGACACTCCGCTGTCGCAATATTCTTTTACCAGCGTCCAGCCCTTGCGCTTTGCAATGAATTCCTGACATAGGCGGCTTTGCTCTATAATCCCTGCGCGTTGAATCGTATCACAGGCAGTCCGCGCATAAATCACGCAAATAATATCATCGTTCATAAGCTTCTCCTGTCCATTTAAACCATCCTGTTCCGCCCTCGCGTACCGGGTGAGCGAGACCACCAGAAATAAGTTTCTCGGTATCCCGCTTGGCGGTGCGCAAGGTGACATTCCAGCGCGAGGCAATATGCTTATTCTGCATTTTCTCGCTTCTCTGGAGCGCCTCCATAAACCATAGCTGGCGTTTATTCAGCGAAGAAGCATATTTTTTTGCCCCATTAACGGCTGAAATGTCACCACGCTTTTTGTATTTTGTATGGAGTGTGGATAGCCTTTCATGCATGGTGTCGGGGATATTTTTCTGCACAGAAACTTCCCATAAATCATCACGATCAATGAGCGTTAATAGTCTCTGCAAGATGCTAGGATAATATGCGGCTAAAGTAAGGAAATGCGCGGTACTCGGCGTGTTCTGCCCCGTGCACCATTTAGCGATAGTGCTGGCATTGATGCCAGTGACGGCAGCGATGCTTTTGATGGCCGCACTTATATCGGCATGTTCTTGCTTCATGGCACTCACGACGGCTTCCTTGATCGTGTCGTCAAGAATCTTTTTAGGTAAAGTTTTACTGTTTTTTGCTTGTGACATGTCACCGCTCCCCTTGTTACTAATTAAAAGGGGAATCAGCCGTCTGCCGAATGCACGCCAGGCGCTAACAATATGAATTAGACTTATGAATCAGACCTCATTACCGCTTCCCCAAGGGGAATATAAAAAGCCTAAGCCGCCACGACGTGCAGCAATGTATATGCGCATGTCTACCGAGCATCAAAAATACTCGGTAGAGAACCAGACGATAGCGATCACTGAATACGCCACAAAGTACGGCATTGAACTTGTTAAGGAATATGTTGATGACGGGAAATCAGGATTGACCATTGGTGGCCGACCCGCGCTGCAACGCCTCTTAAGTGATGTCGGAACTGGCAATTCTGGCTTCGATATGATTCTGGTCTTGGATATTACGCGATGGGGGCGTTTTCAGGATGACGATGAGAGTGCATATCACGAGTTTTGCTGCCGCCGCGCCGGTGTTGATATTGAATATGTTGGTGAGCAGTTTGCCAATGACGGGAGCGCCGGTTCCAGTATCATCAAAAACGTCAAACGCGTCATGGCCAAAGAAACCAGCCGCGAACTATCGGCAAAAGTGTTTCGCGGCCAATGCACCTTGATCGGTCATGGTTTCCGACAAGGCGGCCATGCTGGTTATGGTCTTCGCCGCCTGATGATCAACGAGCGCCGTGAACCCAAAACCATATTGGCGTATGGCGAACGAAAAAGCCTACAGACGGATCGGGTAATTCTGGTGCCGGGGCCGGAGGAAGAGATAAAAGTAGCACGCTGGGCGTACCGCACTTTCGCTGAGGAGAGGATACAGGAAGGCGAAATCGCCGCCGATCTCAACCGGCGCGGCATTAAAACCGACCTGGGGCGCGAATGGACGCGGGCTACGGTGCATCAGTTGCTCACCAATGAAAAATATATCGGCAACAATATCTATAATCGCTATTCCTGTAAGCTGAAGGAAAAACACGTAAAGAACCCGCCGGAAGAATGGGTTCGACTGGACGGCGCATTCGAGGCGATTATCGAGCCGCGCTATTTTTACGCGGTGCAGGACATTATCCGTGAGCGCAGCCGCAAGCTGAGTAATGATGATTTACTGGATAAGCTCAAAACGCTCTACCAGCGACAAGGCTGGCTGTCGGGGATTATCATTGATGAGGCGGAGGATATGCCCCCCAGTAGCGCGTATTCCCATCGGTTTGGCAGTTTGCTACGTGCCTACCAACTGGTGGGTTATACACCCGACATCGATTACAGCTTTATCGAAATCAACCGCCGCCTGCGCACCTTGCATGAAAGCACGGTGCAATCCACTGTCGAAAAAATCAAGGCTCTTGGCGGTGATGTTACCATAGATGCAAAAACCGACCTGCTGACCATCAACCAGTCACTGCGCACCTCACTGGTGGTAGCCCGCTGCCAGCAAACCAAAGCGGGATCGTATCGCTGGAAAATACATCTTGATACAGGCCTGCTGCCCGATATTACCATCGCGGTACGCATGGATGTGGAGAACCAGCAGCCGGTGGATTACTATCTGCTGCCCGCGCTGGATATTGAAAACCCCAAACTGCGACTCCTTGAAAACAATAGCCTTGCGCTTGATGCGTACCGGTTTGATACGCTGGAGCCTTTTTTTCTTTTAACCGAACAGATCGATATTAGGGAGGTAGCATGAACAAAAGCAAAGACCCCACCACCAAAACGATTGCCATCAACCGAATCAATATCCTTAATCCGCGTGTGCGCAACCAGAAGATTTTTCAGTCAATTGTTCAAAATATCAAGGACGTTGGCTTGAAACGACCAATTACGGTGTGTCAGGGATCAGCCGTCAAGGACAAAGATTATGACCTTATTTGCGGTCAAGGCAGGATGGAGGCCTTCATGCAAATTGGTTGGAAAACAATCCCGGCCATTGTCATTGAAGACAGTGAAGAACAGGCGCTCCTCAGGAGTCTGGTAGAAAATCAGGCGCGACGCCACCACCGCACGATAGATTTATTACAAGGCGTCGAAATTCTCAAATCCCAAGGGTATGACAATAAAGCTATAGCCGCTAAAACGGGCCTCAGGATCGATTATATTAACAATGCACTGTTCCTGCTGGAGCATGGCGAAGAGCGGTTGCTCATGGCCGTGGAGGCAGGCACGATGCCTGTCACCGTGGCGGTAAAAATAGCACAAAGCCCCAATGACGATGTGCAGTCAGCACTTCAGGAAGCCTATGACAGTAAGCTGCTGCGCGGGAATAAATTGATTGAGGCAAAAAAACTGCTGGAGAGGAGGAAGCGTTTCGGGAAAGTATTTCGTAGTGGTGGTCATGGCTCTCACCGCCATCGTGACTCAGAAAAAATCACTGTCCGTGAGGTGCTCAAAATCTACGAAAAAGAAGTTGATCGTAAACGGCTGCTGACCCGAAAGGCAAATGCTGCCGACAATGCTATGGTATTTATCACCGAAGCGCTGCGACGTTTACTCAAGGATACAGCCTTCAAAAACATTCTTGAAGCGGAAGCGTTGACCAATATACCAAAACCGCTGGCCGATTTATACGCTGGCAAGTCCTCCGGTCTGTCAGGGAGTGCGTAATATGATAGGTTTTGAAGAGCAGATGATCACCCTGAAACTGGAGCAGATCGCTGCGGTCAAAAAACTAACTGCGGGCATCCAGTATACCGAAAAATTCAAGCAGATTGCGGCTTCCATCAAGGCAGTCGGCATCATTGAGCCGCCGGTAGTGTTTGCAGACAAACACGCCAAAGATAAATATATCCTGCTCGATGGCCATCTACGCATTGAAGTTCTCAAAACCATCGGCGTGGACAAAGTATGCTGCCTCGTATCCAAGGACGATGAAGCCTACACCTATAACAGGTATATCAACCGCCTCTCCACCATTCAGGAACATACCATGATCCTGAGAGCCATTGAACGCGGCGTGTCTGAGGAGAAAATTGCCACCGCCCTGAATGTCAATATAAGTAGTATTCGTCACAAACGGAATCTATTGCAAGGCATATCCGCCGAGGCTATCGACCTGCTGAAAGACAAGCATGTAGCGGCACACGTCTTTCCCATATTACGGAAGATGAAGCAGGTGCGTCAGGTTGAAGTCGCGCTATTCATGAACGATGCGGGGAATTATTCTGTGTCCTATGCCGAAGCCCTATTCGCAGCAACACCACCTGACCAGCTTACTGATCCCGCCAAGCCAAAGAAAGTAAGGGGTCTCGACAATGACCAAATGGCGCGGATGGAAAACGAGATGATCAGCCTGCAACGCGAATATGGGCTGATAGAAGAGAATTATGGAGAGGATATTTTGCATCTAACGCTGGCCAAGGCCTATCTTTCCACATTGCTGGGTAACGCCCGTGTGGTGTGCTATCTCGCTCAGCACTATTCAGAATTCTTATCGCAGTTCCAGCAGATCACGGAAATGAAATCATTAAGCGGCAAGTCTGTACATACATAAGAACCATTGGGGACCGAGACCCGTATAAGCGTCGGGACTGTGGGAGAAGCCGCACGAGGGGCGGATCAAGCGCAGTGGTGGGAACGGCGGCGACCCCGTCTTCGCCCACTAGGTCGGCTGTCATTTCGCTGGCCGACTGCGCGTTGCAATCATAGCCGCGCAGTTTGGGGACACATCCGGCGAAGCAGGAAAGCCGTAAGACTTCGCCGGTGTGTTTTGTTAAGCTTTAGGTTTATATAATTACGATATTGCGGCGAATTTCGCCGCATATTCATCACTTGATAAACCAGCCTGCCTGTGCTATGGTTTACTTAAGGAGATTATTGCGGCGATATTCGCCGCATATCAGGCATATGGTAAACAAATATGGTACATAGCAGCAATCATGACCTGCGGTCTCTGGTTCCTTACGGGCTGGTTGTATCCCGCTCCTGGCTTATAGAAAAAGGGATAAAGCGCCACCAGGTCGATAATTGGGTAAAAAGTGGCCAACTGGTCGCCGTGGCACGCGGCGTGTTCATGCGTCCGGAAACAGAGATGACATGGCAAAGCGTTGTTTGTTCATTACAACGTATGGGAGACTTGCTGACGCCGGGGGGACTGACCGCCCTGACGTTGCAGGGCATGAATCATTATCTTTCCTCAAATGACCAGAACACGATCCATCTCTATGGCTCGAATCCATTACCTGAGTGGACAAAGAAGCTGATACCGGGGACTACATTTATTCGCCATAACGAATTGGATATGAATTCCGGATATGATGCTTCCGATCCGGGATTCCATTTGGTTCCCTGGGCACCGCATTACTGGCTCTACGGTTCCGATAAACTGCGCATAGACATATCTTCTCCGGAATTGGCAATTTTAGAAGTTCTAATGGATGTTCCACAGCATGTTTCTTTTGAGCATGCAGACCAACTTTTGCAAGGATTGCCTACGCTCTCGCCACATAAGCTGAGCAGGCTTTTAGAGCGTTGCACTAACGTCAAGGTCAAGCGCCTTTTCCTATGGCTGGCTGAAAAAAATCAGAGTCCGTGGTTGAAGAAAATAGATTTGGAAAAATTCAGTATGAAAAGCGGCTCTCTGGGTTCCGGTAAGCGCGTGCTTGCGGAAGGCGGAAGTCTTGACCCGAAATACCTGATAACCGTGCCACACGACATGCAAAGGAACGCGCATGGACAGGAATAGTCCTTATTACCGGCAAGTACAGTTGCTGGTACGCCTTCTGCCCATTGTCGCTACGGAATCCTGCTTTGCCCTCAAAGGCGGTACGGCCATTAATCTGTTCATCCGCGACTTACCGCGCTTATCGGTTGACATTGATCTGGTGTATTTACTGCTCGATGACCGCGAAACGGCTCTGAAGAATATCCGCGCCGCTCTTTCAAGAATCGTGAAGGGCATCCGGCAGGAAATTCCAAACAGTGATATTCTGGCTGCGTATGAAGAAACCGATGCGCTCAGAATTTTTGTCACACAAGGGGATGCACGAATAAAAATAGAATTATCGCCCGTTCTACGCGGCAGCATATTTCCGCCGGTCACTATGGACGTAAAAGAACTGGTCGAGGCTACATTTGGTTATGCTGAAATGCAGGTGCTATCGCTGCCAGACCTGTATGCAGGAAAAATCTGTGCGGCACTGGATCGCCAGCACCCCAGGGACTTTTTTGATGTCAGGCTGCTGATGGAAAATGAAGGGCTAACCACAGAATTACGTCAGGCATTCCTTGTTTATCTTATCAGCCATTCCCGGCCACTATCCGAACTGATAAATCCGGTGCTGAAAAATTTCAGGGGTATATTCGAGAGCGATTTTGCAAACATGACCGAAATACCCATAACCGTGGAAGATTTAGAAGCAACGCGGGAGCAACTGATAAAAACCATCCATGCAGGCCTGACCGAGCAGGAAATACAATTCCTGCTGTCATTTAAGGCCCGGACGCCGGATTGGGCGTTACTCGGCCTTGATGGGGTAGACCAGCTTCCCGCCGTCAAATGGAAGATGCTTAACCTGCAAAAAATGTCTGAGGACAAGCACGCGAAAGCATATGCGGCTTTGGAGAAAGCGCTATTATCCGCAAAATAAGGCGTACCTAGAGATTATCTCACTTCGTAGCCTGCTTGTGCAGATGGTAAACCATCTCGTTATAGGATTGGCGCAGGTGGGCCGGTTCAAGGATTTCAGCATGGCCTTCCCAGCGCATGGCACACCTCATTGTATCGTCAGTAAATCATCCCACTCGGTAGTGTAATGCGGGCTTTTGTGCCCACGCTTCATAGCCCAAGGCTTTTTAATGCCAGCACCGGCATAAAACAGCGTGCCGGTTCCCCAGCGGCTATTTATGGTATCGAGCGCGGCCATGACGGTGTGCTGCTTTTCCCTGTCCTGCGTCTCAAATATGTCAAACTGTGGTTGGTGCTGGCTGGTTAAGTCCATCATCATCAGGCCACATTTCTTATATCGAAATCCTTTACGATAAATGCGCTTGATGCCCGTAGTAGCATATTGAATCAGTTCCGGCGTGTAGCTGGTAGCAATGGGAAATTCCAGCGTAATGGAATTGGCATAATACGGATCGTTATTGAAACGGTTGGTGGTGAGGAACACCTGAATATGCTTTGCCACCAGTTGTTGGCTGCGCATTTCCTCTCCAGCGCGAGTAGTATAGCTGATAATCGCCTCCAGCATTCCTTCCAACGTGGTTACAGATTGTCCGAACGAGCGTGAGACAATAATATTCTTTTTGGGTTTTGGTGCATCCTCCATCGGGATACAGGATATTCCCCTTAATTCATGGGCAGTACGCAAGCCCACTATGTGCATGTGTTTGCGTATCCAGTGGTCGGGCAGGTTGGCAAATTCCAGCGCCGTCTTTACCCCATGCCCATTGAGAAACGCTGTCCATCTGCGGCCTATGCCCCAAATGTCGCCCACGTTCACCAGTGACAGCACTGCATTGGTAAAATCTGGCTTATCCAGTACCAGCACACCATCCGCTTTCTTAGCCACCTTGTTGGCAATCTTTGCCAGTGTCTTGGTTTTAGCTACCCCGATAGAAACGGGAATACCCGTCCATTGCTTCACCTTGTTCCTGAG
>PLXM01000117.1 GCA_003153235.1 Rhodospirillales bacterium | reverse complement strand
GGGCGCCCGCGTTGAACTACGCGGCTTCGGTGCCTTCTCCGTAAAACAGCGCAAAGCCCGCACCGGCCGCAACCCGCGCACCGGCGAAACCGTCCGCGTCGAAAACAAGCGCGTGCCCTTCTTCAAGATCGGCAAGAAGATGCATGAGCGCCTCAACGGCATCGAGTCCGGCGGCGACGACGATATGAAGGACTAGTCTTTAAAAAGACCATCCTGCCTCTATAAAGGCATCGCACATTATGCTTCACTTAATAGCCCCCCTGCTTCTGCTTATCCCGCTTGTGCTGTTTTTCCGCACATTCGGATCCCGTAAAAAGAAAAACACATATGATCAGGCCATTCTGCGCGGCATTGCCGTGACTGAGGTGGATCGTGACGTGCCTATAAATGATTTTTCCTCCCTCAAGAAAATGAAGATTGCACGCTATGCGCTGCCAAGACTAGTGCGTGGCGACAGCTGGGAAATGCTGATGCGGGACAAAAAGAGCGGCGCACAACTGCTGGATTTCTATCTGGTGAAATCAAAAGAAGTAACACCGCAGCTTCTCGATGCCCTGCGCCCTGTCGCGGAGAACTTTACCGAGGGCTATTTCGAGTTCGAGGGAACGGACAAGGATGTGGCCATTTTTTTGGAGGGCTGGGGCGAGGATATAGACCTCATCTATAACACCCTTGTGACGCTGCAGAACATTTAGGGGATTTCATGCTCATCAATATAGTTGGTAAAGGCGTATTCGGCAGATTCCTTGAGGACTGTTTCCGTGATCATGTAGAATTTTCAGAGGATGCGGATACCGTCATCCTCGCCGTGCCGATTTCAGCCTATGCCGCCGTCACGGAACAATATGCGGGCAAGCATCTGGTCAACGTCTGCTCCGTGCAGAGCAAGACCAACGAAGCCTGCCTCAAAAGCAGTAAATTTGTGACCGGCATCCATCCGATGTTCGGCACGAAAAGCCCGAAGGAAGGCCGCACCTGTATCGTCACACACACCTGCGAGAAAAGCGCCGACGTCATACATCTGTTCGAGAAGATCGGCTGCGAGATCGTGACGCATCTCGGCAGCACTAAAATTGACGGCAAGGTTCATGACGATATGATGCGCAAGACGCATCTGCCGGTGCTGGCATTCGGCGAGCTGGCCTCATTGATTGTCGAGCAGGCCTCCGGCATTCCCGATAATTGTCTGCCGACATCGTTCAAACGTCTGAAAGCGCTGGCTGAACAAATGAAAGACATGTCTCCCGGCACTGTCGAGAGCATCAGAAGTAATTTGTAGAGCTGATACCTTAAAAAATCTATCGGCCAGCCTGCGCTGCCGCCCACATTAAATCATTCTGATTGGCGGGGTTATAAATGTCCTGCCGGAAGACGAGGAGGTAGCGCTCCTTCAGGTCAATGGCCCGCTGCAGGTCTTCATGGAGGGTTGAACCGTTTTTATCCGCTGCTTCGCGCGGCTCGGCGATATGTATGGCCGATGTCCATGTATCATCATAAACACGTTTGTTCGTCAGGCCGTTGTCCTGCAGCCAGAAGCCCTGTGCCGCGGCCCAGCTCGAAACGGTGTGGAAATTCAGCCCATGCGTCTTGTCGAGGAAAGTGCTGTCGATCATCAGCGCCAGCGGCGTTCTGGTGAAACTTTTCTTATAAATGCCAGCGATAGCTTGCACCGTTGTCCACCAGGTTTGATCCGTATAGCCAACGGTTCTCCATAGGCTCAAACGATCTTTATTGGGCGTATAGGTATCGGCAAGCGTTTCTCCGCCGTCGCCGATAGCTATCTGAATATAGGCGATATTCGGATTGCCATCATAATGCTGGGCGATGGCTCTGATGAACTCCTGCAGCTCTTTTATATAGATAGGATTCCAGTAGACAGGCAAAATCGCGCCATCCTGCTCGGTGACGCCCGGCACGCCCTCGTTGTAAACCCATTGCGGCGTTCCCTGACCGGAATATTTTTTATACCACTTCTCCCATCCGGCGGACGAAAAGCGCAGGCAGACGACTTTTCCCTTCGCCACCCACGGCGCAATGTCTCTATCAATACGCGTGAAATCGATCCTGCCTTTTTCCGGCTCGACCTGCGACCAGTAATAAACAAGATTGGCGCCCGCCAGATAAGGCAGATCCGCCTCGCCGGGTTTTGCCTCGCCCGCAAAGGCAAATAGGCCCATGAACCTGTTATTACCAAGAGAATTTGCGCGGCATGCGGAAGAAACCAGCGCCAGCGCCGCTATAAGAATAAAAATATTCTTCATAAGGACATCAGCTTCCCGAGCCCAGACCGGCCTTGTAGTTTTCAAGGAAGCCCTTGAACATATCAACTTCGCCCGCGATCTTGAGCATCGTCTCACGATCACCGAGAGCGGAATCGCCGCCGTCACGCGTCACGACATCAAACGTTGACGCCAGTTTTGTCGAGGCCATGGGCGCTTCGTACTTCGCTTTGACCTCCTTAAGCTTATCCATGTTGCCTGCAAGTTTATAGGCCACGGCAGCATTAATCACATAAGGGGCATCTTCGTCGCTGACAGGCTTCTTAGGGTCCGGCAGCAGCACCTCGGTCGCAGCGGCGGCCTCGGCCCATTTCTGGGCGCGCCACAGCACATCGGCCTTGAGCCTCAGGGCGTTTTTGGAATTAAGAGAGCTTAAAGTGCTGATGGCGTCTTCCGTCTCACCCAGCTGCGATTGCGCCCGCGCCTTGAGCAGTGTGCGTTCTTCATGTATCCTTTGCGGCAGACCCGGCTTGTCCGTTTCCAAAAGCGCGTCCAGCGCTTTTGCCGGCTTTGAATCCAGCAGGTAGACAGCCGTGAGCTTGATGCCGAGCGCCGCGAACTTGTCATCCGGCAGCTTGCCGGTCTTGAGCTGGTCTTCCATCAGCGCCGCAGCCCTGTCGAGAAGGTCCATACGGATCAGGCTGTCGACAAAATTGAGCGCTGCCGTTGCGGCATCCGGCCCTGGTGGTATCAGGTTGCTGAACTCGTTATAGGCTGAAACGATCTCGAGAGGCGCCACTTTACCTGCCACGTCGGATGTGAACAGGTCTGTAAAAACTTTCTTCATGTCGTCGCGGATCGGCGCCGAATCGTCAAGCAGGCTGTCGGCAAGATCTGCCGCTGTTTTCATGTCCTCGAGGCCTGACAAAATCTGCCCGTCCTGAACTTTCAGCGCTCCCAGTGTGTGGAGGATATTGACTTCAAGCCCGTCACCGCGCCATGCGAAGCGCAGGCTGTCCACCTGATCAATAGCCTGTTTCAGCGTGATCTTCTTTTCCTGCAGCAGTAGCCGCGTCAAGGACAGGCTGGCCTTGGCGTGATAGAGACGGTCAAGCCCCTTCGCCACCGGCTCCCACAGCGCTGTCGCCTTTTCAGGCTGACCCTGCTGCGCATAAGTGATGCCGCGCAGGTAATCGCTGGCGGCCTGATAGCGCGGGTCGAGCGCGCCTGATGTCTGGTTGATGGAATCGAGCAGCTGGTTCGCCATGTCGGTATGGCCAAGGTGTAGCGCCGACTCCGCCATGTAGATGGTGAAGGGGATAGCGATGTTATCAGGATATTGCAGCAGCAGCCTGTTACTCTTCGGGAAGGAGCGGTCGGCCATGTGCCATTGCTCCGTCGCCGCTGCCGCGTAACCGACCCACAGGTTCACTTCAGGATGCTGCTGAATTGCAGGCAGTGACAAATCCTGCAACGCTTCCTTGAAATGGCCGGCCATAGCGTTGGCCGCGCCGCGGATGGCGATGAAATCCGGATTTTTCTCCAGTTCGGGATTTTCTACCAGCGCCATATCCATGACGCCCAGCGCCTCCTGGCCGAAGTCATTAGCGAAATAAAGCTTGGCCAGATCCATCAGCAATCCGGCGCGCTCTTCCGGAGTTTCGGCGGCGGCAATTTTTCCCTGCAGCTCCTGCCGGTTCTTCTGCAGCTTCTCGCGGCCACCGCGCCGCCAGTTGGGAAAATCAAACAAACGGTTGTTATCGTTGTCGGAGACTTCATCAGCAGTACCAATCAGCGTGATCGTACCGCCGCTCGGCGTAACAGAGAGACCAAAGGGCGACGTCACCACGACAACATCGTTCAGCGTCGGCGATGCCGGTGCCTCATCGGCCTTGACGGCTTTACCGGTTTTATTCGTCTTGTCCTTTTTATCCTTATCATTCTTTTCTGCAGGCGCAGCGGCTTCATCCGTCAGCATAATATGGCGCACACCGACATCATCTTTCAGAGGACGCACAACCATACCCGTCTCCGCCGGTATGATGTCGAGATCCGGCATATGACGCTCTTCCTCTACCGCCTGATCGGCCATGCTCGTCGGCACTACGTAGAGCTTGTCCCCAATCTCAGGGTCTTCGAAAGACAGCGGATCACCTGCGCCCTTCATATAGGACACCAGCATTGCCGCATGGCTCTGCGGATCCTTTTCAATGCGCAGCTCGGCAGACAACGGCACCGATGATGTCTGCGGCGGCTGAGGCAGCAGCTGCACCTGCCACGACAGGTTCTGCTTCGTCACGCTGAGATAAAATTTCTGCGGCAGAATGTAGCGGTAGGCCGTACCTTGCGCGAATGTGAGAATTTTAGGTGCAACAATGAAATCCGCCATCGGACCGGTGACGGCGGGCGCCGCAGCATCGGTGCCTACAGCATCTGTCACAATCCACAGGGCATTATAGCGGGTAAATACAGCAAGACGCAGCGGCGACAGTGTGGAAAGCGTGATCGTTGCCGTGCGGTTTTCATCACCCGGCTGAACAGGTGGCGGCGGAGCGGTAGCGGCGGGTTTTGCGTCAACCGGCGCACCGCCATCCGGCTTTGTGATCGCCAGATTCCAGACGGGCAAAGCTGTTTCAGGCTTGCCCGGCAACTGCGCATCGGCGATCGCTTCGGGATCAGACAGCGCAGGCGCTGTATCAACTGCCGGTACGGGTACGGCAGGCACGGCCAGTGCAGGTGCCGCTGTTTTTTCTGCAACCTGTTTTACAGGAGCAGGCGATGCTGTTTGTTTTTGTTCCGGCGCTGCGGATTTTTTCGGCGGCACAGCGTTGGCCGTCGTGAGGGATATAGGCGGAAGCTCGTTCTTTTTATTATCCGCGCTCTTATTATTCACACTCTTATCCGGGGGCAAGCTAGCGGCTTTACTTGGTTCTGCAGGCGTTTTATTCTGCGCTACGACTGGTTTTTTCTCCGGCGAGGCTCTCTTGGCAGAGGCGCTGTAAATATCAACAATGATCTTGTTTTGAAAGCGGAAGTCCTTGAACGTCGCGCCGGCCGCCATGGTGATGTCAACTTTCAGCGTTCCATCGCCTTGCAGCACGGCGACAACCTTTTTGATCTGCGCTGTTTTTGCGTTAACAATCTTCGGCGCCTGTTGTATATCAAGCTTGATATGCAGGACATTTCCTTCAGCTGTGATGTTATAGGCCGTCAGCTTCGGGCAATCGAAAACGGCGCGTGCAAAGTCGCCGTGATTACCTGTCTTGATCTGCAGTTTGGATGGGAGAGGCGCTTCTTGTGCCGCTGTTATTGTCGATGGCGCTGCAGGTGCCGGAGCGGCGACAGGTGCAGTTGCCTGTTCTTTTTCCGGCATAACAGGTGGTGTAGGAGCAGGTGAGGAAGCCGATGTTGAGGGCGGAACTGGCACAGGGGCTGGTGCGGCGGCAGACGGAGGTTGCGGGCCCTTCCCGGCAACAGCCCCTGCTATCGCCTTATCTGCCATCCATAACGACAGTGCAGCCGCCAATAACGCGGGCACGGCAAGACGCATTTTGATCTTTGTTCCCAAAGACATCTAAACAAAATCCCCCAACCTCCAGAATACACTAAAAACTTCCTTATTTGTTTCTTATTTGACAGTCTTGCGACACTGCTTTTATTTTTTCGTAAGTATAAAAAATTTTTCTGGTAAAAAAAATAGCGCCGAAAACGTTTTTAAGATTCCGCACCGGATTTTCCCTTTATCTTCAGTGACAATGTGTGGATAATGACCATGATATCGTATCTGTTTTTCACACATCAGAGGAGTATGATTATGTCCACCCGGAAACTGCCGTTATTAACAGTGTCACTGCTGGCTCTTATGGGTACTGCCGCGCATGCTCAGGATCAGAATAATCCAGCTGCCAGCACCCCTGCACCAACAGCCGCTGCCGCTGCTCCCGTAATGCCAACACCGCCGACAGCGCCTGTAGTGGCAGCTCCGACGGCACCAGTTCCTGAAACACCGACAGCAGTTGCAACTCCTGCAGCGCCGGTAACACCAACCGCCGCGCCTGCTGATTCATCCGCAACGGCAACACCAGCAACAACACCAACCGATTCTTCAGCAACCTCCGCAGCCAGCAGCAGCCATGACAGCAGCGGTATGTCGACAGAAGAGCGTGATGAATTGAGAAAGAAACACGAAGAGCGCTTTAAAGCCCTCTCCGCCGAAAAGCAGGCCGCCATCAAGGCCAGTCATGAAAGGCAGATGAAAGCGCGCCGCGACAAGCTGAAAGATCTTACACCTGAACAGCGCACCGCCATGCAGCAAAGCCTTGTCGAATGGTTCAAGTCCCTGCCGCTCGAGAAACAATCCGACCTCAAAAAGAGGGAAGATATCCTTGACAGCCGCGAGGCAAAGATGAAACAGCAGGAAGAAAGCAAGCCGGCTGATGCGCCGGCGGCATCTGCTCCTGCGCCAGATACTGCCCCTGCATCACCTCCCACTGCTGCCCCGGCTCCTGACGCGGCTCCCGCTCCAGCACCTGATGCCGCGCCTGCTACGGGTGCGCCTCCTGCACCTCCGGCACCTGATGCTGCCCCGGCACCGATACAGATGCCAGTTCCGACCCCTCCTGGCGCAACTCCATCACCTCCATCACCAACTCCCGACGCACCACACTAAGCCGGAAGCCAGCTAATAAAGAAAAAGCCGTGGTTTTACCGCCACGGCTTTTTCTTTGGCTGTCGTACGGGCATTTTCTATGTGCCCGTTGCACGGGCTCATTTTTTATTTCTGTTGCACGGGCTTTTTCTTTGCCTGTTCCTTTTATTGCCCTATACTGCAGGGATGAATCGCCGCACCGTCAAATTCCCCTTCAGCAACAGCCGCGGACAAAAACTTGCCGGGCTTCTCGAAATGCCGGAAGGCGAGCCGCTTTTTTACGGAGTCTTTGCACCCTGCTTCACCTGCACCAAAGAGTCCCATGCCGCGCACAAAATCTGCCGCGCCCTCACCCATCACGGGATCGCCATGCTGCGCTTTGACCTAACGGGGCTTGGCGAAAGCGAAGGAAATTTTGCCGAGACAAATTTCTCGACGCGTATCCTCGATATCGTCGCCGCCTGCCACGCGCTGGCTGCCGAACACCAGGCTCCGAAACTGTTGATCGGTCACAGCATCAGCGGCACGGCGGCGCTTGCAGCTTCGACCCATTTGGCCTCGTTGCAGGCAGTCGCGACGCTCGGTGCGCCCAGCGATCCCTCGCATGTGATAGAAGGCCTGCGCCGTCATGACCTGATCACGATCAAAGGCGATGCCGTGGAGATGACCATCACGGGGCGCAAGATCACCGTTAAAAAACAGATGATCGATGACATGGAATCATATTCAATGGCTAAAGCGATGGCTGCACTTAATCACCGTCTTTTCATTTTTCACGCCCCGCACGATGCCATTGTCCCCTTCAGGAACGCGCAAACGATTTACGACCTTGCGCCCTGCGATAAGGAGCTTGTGCCGCTGAACGATTCAGCCACGCATCTGCTTGAACAGGGCAACGACGACGCCAACTTTATCGCCGAGACGCTGCTGGGCTGGTTTGACCTGCATTTACAGTAAAAATCACTTCGACTTCCGCATCACCTGGCGGTAACGCTCGAGGATATGCTCCTCGCGCTTGTGATGCCGGTCGCGCACGACCCAGCGTCCGCCGACCATCACATCTTTGACGGGATTCTCATTGGAGGCAAAAATCGCCGCATCGAGGATATGATCGCGCACTTTTCCGGTCATGAACGGCAACTCCGGATCGAGCACCAGAAAATCCGCGCGGTGGCCGATCTCGATCTTGCCGATTTTCCGCCCCAGCGATTTTGCGCCGCCGGACAGCGCCTGCTCGAACATCACCGCGCCAACCGAAGGATTTTCTGCCTGCTTGATTAGAGTTCTTTCATGCTGTGCAAGACGCTGCATGTATTCGAGCCAGCGCAGCTCCTCCATCACGCTAATGGAAACGTTGCTGTCGGAGCCGATGCCGAAACTGCCGCCGGCATTGAAGAATTTTACCAGCGGGAAGATGCCATCGCCAAGATTGGCCTCCGTCGTCGGGCATAACCCCGCGACGACGCCGGATGCCGCCAGCGCCACCGTCTCGGCCTCCGTCATCTGCGTGCAATGGACAAATGTCCAAAGCTCGTCGACATTGCCGTTCTCCAGCAGCCATTCGACGGGCCGCATCTTCGACCAGGCAAGGCAGCCCTCGACCTCGCCCTGCTGTTCGGCGGCATGAATGTGAATAGGCGCGTGCGGCAACAATTTCCGCGCAGCGCGGGTCCCTTCACGCAGCATCTCCGGCGACACGGCGCGCAGCGAGTGGTGCGCAAAGCCGATCGTCACCTGCGGCGTGTGCTGGTAATCCTTGTGAAGCGCCTCGAGAATTTTCATCAGCTCAGGCACGGTATTGAGAAAGCGCTTCTGCCCTTCCGCCGGCAGCTTTTCTCCGAAGCCGCTGTAGGCGTACAACACCGGCATATGCGTGATGGCAATGCCCGTCTCCAGCGCGGCCTTGATTGTCTGGCGCGACAATGTCGCGCGGTCTGCATAGGGCTTGCCATCTCTCTGATGGTGCAGATAATGAAACTCGCCGACGGTAGTGTAACCCGCTTTGAGCATTTCGACATAGACCTGAGCCGCCAGCGCCTCCATATCCTCCGGCTCGATGCCGGAGAGAAAGCGGTACATCGTTTCCCGCCAGCTCCAGAAATTGTCTTTTTTCCCGCTGGCACGTTCGGTCAGACCCGCCATGGCGCGCTGAAAGGCCTGCGAGTGTACGTTCGGCATGCCGGGGACCAACGGCCCGCTAACCAGTTCCGCCTCGCTGTTTTTCTGCGGCTGCGCCTTGAAGCTGTCAACGCCGACAATCCAGCCTTCCTTATCATATTCGATCAGGACATTGTCCGCCCAGCCATCGGGCAGCAGCGCTGTCGGCGCAAAAAGCGTTGTCATACGAAATAGCCCCTCCGGCTATGAATAGTAAACCTCGCTTGTGAAAAGGCAAGCGCGCGCAATCAAGAGCCGCAATTGTCTAGAATTTCATGGATTTTGGAACTTTTTGCTGGCCTCTTTTATAAGCGCCAATACCAAAAACAGCGGCACCTACCAATCCGACAGGCGCGGCAACG
This sequence comes from Rhodospirillales bacterium, assembly GCA_003153235.1. Lineage (GTDB taxonomy): Bacteria > Pseudomonadota > Alphaproteobacteria > Micavibrionales > UBA2020 > PALSA-926. The sequence continues at coordinate 2,655 of PLXM01000117.1, read as the reverse complement.
ATCAGGGGAAGGGAACTAAAAACAAAAACAGCCAGACCGCCGGTGCCAATAGCAATGGCGGCGCCCGTCTTGCCCACTTTATGGGCTGCCTTTTTGAAGGTTGACGAAAGGTCTGTCCTTGTCATTTTCTTCACAATTAAACCACGCTTTCTTCAACAGAGAGTCCTAGAAAATAAAGTTATGGCGTCGAGCTTTTGTATTGTGACCGGACCAAATTGGCTATAGCAAACTGCGATCCGCCTATAGCAATAAGACCAGCATCTGCAGGATGGCCCGTAAACGCACCTGCAACACCCCCGCCCATCATGGCCAGACCCGCAACAACATTCAGACCACCACTCTTTGCAAATCTCATGAACGCTGACCTTAATCTTCCTTTTTTCATTCTCGTATTCCTTTGTTTTTATACCAAAGCGGCTTTACCCAACTCTCCACACTAAAATCCTATACATGATAATATCTGATTCTATTTATTATGTCAAATAATTACGACATTAATTTATCATTATATATCAATATGATATCTAACGATAATGCGGCTGATCCCATGCAAATATTGCCCGAAACCCATCTTTGATGGGTTTTTACAGCTTGGCCACATTATAGCGGCGGTGCATCAGGTCTTGACGATTTGCGGGCGCTCGGTCGGCTCGTAATCGCCGATGAAATGCTGGCGGCTTTCGTCGCGGTGCTTCTTGAGGTACTTCATGAACGGCGTGCCGCCCGTGCCGACCTCGACCGGATTGCCTTCGCCTTTTGCCGCCTGCTTGTTGATGTAATGCGCGGAGAATTCTAGGTGACGCGTGCGGAACTTCTGCACATGGTCGATGATCTTGTTGTAGAGCAGCGTCGTGTCCTTGTCGTTCTGCGCAATCACGAAATCGCGAATCTTGCTGCGCGCGGCAACAGCCTCGATAAACAGGCGGTGCTTTGGCGGGCGGTAAGCGTGCAGCTCATCGAGATATTCGCGCAAGGGGTCGTTCTCATGACCGATGCCCATCAGCGCATCCATCACCGGAACGATGGAGCTTTGCGATCCTGTCTGACCACGGAAAGACTGCGGCTGACCCTTGTATTTATCCACGCCTTCATAAACCAGACCTTCGGGCATTGCAGGGTTGCCCTTCCAGCCGTGAATATAGGGGCGGACGCGGTTGTAATAAATGTAAGGATCGCATTTGTCGATCATGCGGTCGAAAACGGGATTTATATTTTCCCACGCTGCCAGAACCGCTTTCAATCCGGCGGTGATGCCTTTGGCATCTTTCTTGTCCACTGCATCGAGCAATGCGGGGATTGCCGCCAGCGCCACACCGGCTTTGGCTTCAATTTCAATATGCACCATGATGAACCAGTGCTCGTCCTGCCCACCGAGGAATTTCTGGATCACATATATATTCTCGAGCGTGATCGGACCTTTGCGGTCGAAACGGCCCCAGTTGTCGAGCGTATAGGCTGTATACGGCAGCAACGGGAACTGGCCAATCTTATCCGCCAGTTTGCAATAGGGCACGGCAAGATTGCGCGGCAGCGTCTTCGGCGCTTGCGCCTCGCCCCACACATATGCCTGTACGATAAACGAGTAATGAACCATCAGCATGCGCAACTGCGCGTCATTAAGCTTCGGCAGCTCGGCATCCATATTGACTTCCGGCAGGTCTTTCAAAAGAGAACGGATTTGGCCGGAGGTGATGAAATCGGCGAGGCTCTTGCCTGCGGCAATGATCGGCGCAAAATCAGGCGGAAGGGTCACTTCATCCATGTTATGTGGTGTGAGGAAGCCCCGCTCGGCTGTGACGTCAAAGTCTTCAATTCTCATGATGGATGCATTCTCTTTTTGTTTTGCGTTGATCATTATGTACCGTTCCTAAATATGTATCGGCCTTCCGTCGACGGCAAGAGCCGCCTCCTTGACTGATTCATTGAGTGTCGGGTGCGCATGGCAGGTGCGGGCGATATCTTCCGCCGAAGCGCCAAACTCCATCGCCAGCGCAAGCTCGGCAATCAATGTCCCCGCTTCCGCGCCAATGATATGGCAGCCGAGTACACGGTCCGTCTTGGCATCGGCTAGAATTTTTACGAAACCGTCCGTTGCCGCCATGGCGCGCGCGCGGCCATTGGCCATGAACGGAAATTTTCCGGTTTTATAGGCGATGCCCTTTTCCTTGAGCTGCTCCTCGCTCGCGCCGATACTGGCGACTTCAGGGAAGGTATAAACAACATTCGGGATCGCATCATAATTAATGTGTCCGGTTTGTCCGGCGATGATTTCAGCCACAACAACACCCTCGTCTTCAGCTTTATGCGCCAGCATCGCGCCGCGCACGACGTCGCCGATCGCATAGATGCCTTTGACATTGGTCTGGAAGTGATCGTCAATCTCGACGCGCCCGCGGTTATCCGTTTTCACGCCCGCCTTATCAAGGCCGAGGCCTGCTGTATAAGCGCGGCGGCCAATGGATAACAACACGGTATCCACTTCTATTTTTTCAGGTGACCCTCCTACAGCCGCCTCCAGCGTCAGCGTCACTTTGCCTTTGGAAGTTTGCGCGCCGGTGACTTTTGTCGAGAGCTTGAATTCCATACCCTGCTTGGTGAGTATCTTTTTCATTTCCTTCGAAACTTCAAGGTCCATGCCGGGCATCAGGCGGTCCA
>PLXM01000197.1 GCA_003153235.1 Rhodospirillales bacterium | reverse complement strand
ACTCCATGCAGATATGCCGCGCGCCTTCGACCTTGGCCGCACCGATGATTTCCGACAGGAAGGTTTCCGAGCCGGAATCGCCGTTCAGGACGCAGTTTTCACCGCCCTCTTCATAGTTCAGTACAAACTGGACGGCGATGCGTGCGCCGTCCGGCCATTTCGGGTCCGGCGGGTTCTCGCCGTAACCGACATAATTACGCGGATCTTTGTGGATGCTTTTTTCCATGAAAACCTTATAATCCTTTTAATGATGCCAGAATAAATTATTGTATTGGCTTTAGCAAGGAGTGACAAAATGGGCAAGCTGACAACACACGTGCTGGATACGGCTCACGGATGCCCCGGCAAGGGCATTGCCTTGCGTCTATATAGATGCGGCAAGAAAGAGACGCTGCTCGTTAAAGCCAAGACGAATGCCGATGGCCGCTGCGATGCGCCGCTGCTTGCGGGCAAGGATTTGAAAGCTGGCAAGTACCGCCTTGAATTCGATGTTGCCGCCTATTTCAAAAGCAAGAGCGTGAAGCTGGCCAAGACGCCGTTTCTGGATGTGATTGTCATCAATTTCGGTATTGCCGATGCAGAAGCGCACTATCATGTGCCACTGCTGGTCTCGCCCTATGGCTATAGTACCTATCGGGGAAGTTAAATAAAAAAGCAGAACGGGGCCCCTCTGAAACCCCGTCCTGCTTTTATCAAACGACGGTTTTTAGGCCGCGTGTGAAGCTCTGTCGCCCGATTTGCGCTTGCCTTCAATGCGGTGCGGCTCGAAAGCTTTGTCGAGTTCAGGTGAAGCGATGTGGTTGACGTAGTTGCCAATCGTAATCAGCGATACGCCCAAAATCACTTCAAGCACATGTGCTTTGGTGTAGCCTGCCTTGTAGAAAGCATTCAGGTCGCGCTCGTCAGCACGGCCCATTTTCTTCATCACGGAAATGACGAAAACACGGAGTGCTTCCAGACGTGCATCCTTCAGGGGCTTTTCTTCGCGAAGAGCGGTCAGTACATCTTTCGGGATGCCGGCTTTTTCGCCGATTGTAGTGTGTGCGGCAACGCAGTATGAACAATCGTTCAGGGCATCGATTGTCATATTGACAACGGTGCGCTCAGCTGGTGAGAATGTACCGCCATCGAATGAGTTCCACAGCTCGCTGTAGCCCTTCAGAAGAGCAGGCGATTCCGCCATAACACCGATCACATTGGGCAGGAAACCGAGTCTTTCTTGCCAGGATTTCAGGACACCCTTGGATTTTTCAGGTGCGGACGCAGATGTGTATACATTGAAGTTCGTCATAGTGTTCTCTCCATTGGTTTGAGTTGTTAAGAATCAGAGGATGCAGATGTAGTCAGGAGAACGATTATCCATGGGAATGGTTAAAATGATCTTAACATTACGGAATCTAAGATCAGAAATCGCTGGTCAGAAAAAAACAAACCAATATAATGTACTTAACGGGCGTTAATAATATTCCTGGGGGGGAAGTTATGCGTTACTCGAAAATTATTTTGCTATCAACACTGTCGGCTTTTGCACTGCTGACAACGACGGCGACTTCGCAGGCTTCATTATTTTCATCATCAGCAACGGATGTCGGGTTACTGAAGCCGCATGCAAACTGGCAGGTCGGCCCTATCGATGCAAAGAATACAAGCTACTGTGCGATGATAAACCAGTTCGACAAGGAAATATCTCTGGCTTTTGCCCGCAGCAATAGCGGATATGGTTCGCTTGCGATAGATTTTCCAGGGAGCATCCTTGAAACGGGGACAACATACCCGGTCACTGTGCAGGTTGATGATACGGAGGCGCGGCAATATAACGTCCGCGCTTCCAGCCCGCATTCCATCATTATCCAGATCGGTCAGGATGAAGATTTCTACAGCTCACTTGGCGGCAATGGAACCCTCCATATAGGGATGCCGACAGTTGACATGAAATTTGATCTCAGGAAATTCTCGAGTTCATACATTTCGCTGATCAGTTGCTCTGACAAGCTGCCGCAGCAGCATGGCTCCGGTCCCAAAACCGCTGCTATGCCTGTTTCGCCCGTAGAAAAATTACCATTGGCCGGAGCAACAACACAGGTCCCTGCTGCTGATAAGGTAATGTCTGCCGACAAGGGCTTAAAACCGGTTATTCTCACGCCTCCCCCTGTTAAACTCGCTTTTGCGACTATGGCGCCGAATGCTGATAGTCCGCCAGCCCTGACAGCAATGCCAGCGCCTCCTCCGAGCCAGGTTATGACACAAAAGAGTGAAGATGATTTGCAGATACAGATGGACGCTGTGCGTAAATCGTTGCACGAAATAATTGATGTCCATACAGCGGAGAATACCTCGCCTGCCCTTGGCGTACAGCCAAAGAGCGCCGGAATGACAACGGGCGATACTTTAACAGCAGAAGAAAAAGCAAGCGCCGTGGTACCGCCGCATGCTGCCGGAATTGTCTGGACCGCAGAAAACAAGCAGGATGACAGCAAAACGGGTGACCAAAATTATCTTGTGAACAAGCTTGCGAATGAAAACAAAGCTATCACTGAGGAGAATACAGAATTAAAGAAAAAGCTGGCTCAAGCCGAAGTCAGTGAGTCCTCCCTTGGTAACAAAGTCAGCGTGCTGAAAGCCGAGAAGGATGACTTGCAGGCCAAGCTTGATATGCAGGACAGGCAGTCCAAGCTTATGCAGGCGGCACTGAGCGCCAAGGAAAGAGATTTATCAGCTATCAGGTCTCTTTCCGTTGAAGACAGCAAAACTCTTGCCGATGTTCAAGGGGAGCTTAACAGCCTGAAGCGTGACCATTCCTCGACCGTTGCGGACCTTCAGTCAAAGCTGGCTGAAAAGTCAGCGCAATATGATTCTTTACAGAAACAATTTTCAGATGCGGGCGTAGCGAGCAGATCTGCTGAAGATCAGGTTAGCAAGGCCCAGACCGAGCTTGATCAGTCTCGCGAGCGTTTTTCACAGGCTCAGGTCCAGCTGGCCGCATCGGAACAGCAGAAAAGTGAATTGTCCAGCCAGATAGAAAGCCAGAGCCAGCAAAACAAGACGTTACTTGGAAATATGCAGCAAGAACTTGAGAAGGCCAGAGATCAGGTATCCATGCTCGAAAGCCAGATGATGTCGGTGGCTCTACAAAGAGATGATCTATCATCGCAGATGGACTTAAAGCAAAAAGAAAACAATGAGTTGCAGCAATCAATTAAAGGCAAAGAGAAGGATTTGGCATCCCAGCTGGATTTACAGCAAAGAGAAAATGAAGCGTTACAGACGTCTCTTAAACAGAAAGAACGGGATTTAACAGCGCTACAGCAGCCCAAGCCTGAGCCGGTAGTACAACAATCATCGCCTCCTGTGGCATCGATTCTTGCTCCTGTCACAAAACCGCAGATTACAAAGGGTTTAAAGGATAATAAGGCCCCCATTTCTGCAATCGTGGATGTATCCTCTCTCCCGCTCCCAATGCCTGCAGCGGTTCCGTCTAGCAGCGAAAAGAACGCTTCGCTCTACCCGCCACCCCTTCCTTCAACTACCGGAAAAGTCAGTAAAAATCTTTCTAGTAGCGAAAAGGGGCCTTTGCCTGCTATAACATCACCACAGATCGTAGGACAGGATAAGTCTCTTGCTCCCTTGCTGAAGGTTTCAGCAGAGGGATCAAAAGATACACTCGGTCCAACGGACGAAAGCTGGGACACTGTTGTTGTCCAGTAAAAGCGTTGTGGTATTACGGTGAATGCGGATAATAATATAAAATGATCAGGCAGCATTTTTATAGCCCTATTTTGGCGGCAGCGTTGTTGTGCGGGTTTACGCATATGTGCCTTGCTGAAACAAGCAAAGCTACGGATAAATCTGATGCTCAAGTGCCTGTACATGCTCCTATGGATGAATGGTCGGTAGGACCCATTTCGGTAAAAAGCGCTAACGGCGCGAGTTACTGTTCCATGAAGAATGCCTATCAAAGCGGGCAGACGCTGGTTTTTGCGCGGGACAACCAAGGCTCCAATTCGATCGCCCTGGACTTCCATAAGGATCTCTTTGGCGTTGGCCAACAGTATGATGTTAAGGCGCGTGTTGGCACGGTGTCCCGCTCTATATCTGCGCTTGCGGCGAGTAAGCAGGTTCTGGTCATGCAGCTGGGCGTTGACACGCTCTTTTTCAATGCCGTCAAACGCAAACACAACATTGTTTTTACAGTTATAAGTAATAAATATGGTTTTGATCTGGATGTGAGCGTTGCAGATGCCCTGGGTGCGCTTGGGAAATGCACCGACAGCTTCCAGGGCGGTGCTGTGTTTACAGAGGCGCGCTTCCCGCTTGGAAAGGTTACTGACGTTGCCGCCTTGCAGCAGTCTGCTGAGGAGGAGGATGTTTCTTCTGATCAATCGGATGAAGCTCCCGCCCCTAAAAAACACCGCTCTCATAAGATAGCCAAGGCAAAGAAAAGCGATGAAATGGAGCAGCAAGTTCAAACCCTGCAGAACCAAAACAGGGACTTGACGCTGCAAAACGAAAAGATTCAGCGACAGCTTGCGGGACAGAATGAACCGGGGCCAGCTCCTGTTCAATCACAAGGCAGTTCCGAAAGAGACGAAATGAAAGCCGAGATCGCGTCGGAAATTCTGCAGCTGAGGTCTCATCCAAAACAACAGACGGCAGTGCCGGCAGTACAGCAAAACGCGAGTGCTGCCCCGGCGACGCCGACTTCTATCGTGCCTGTCTCTATAAGACAGCCGGTTGAGAATACAGATCTGAAGAAGCTGCTGGAGGCTTCTCATGTCGTATCAGGTCAGCAGCTGAAAACGGCTGACAACAGCAGTATTCTCCGCTGGACATCATCGGACGATCTTTATGGTTCGGCGCAGTCCGTGACGATGGCACCTGGCAAAAACCTGACAGATGTAGCTAACGGCTATCTTCAGAAGGCCGCATCCCTGTGCAAAGGAGCTTTCGCCAAAAAGATGGGAACGCTGAAGAAAGCCGGCAAGACAGATGTGCTTGAAGCAGAAATTACATGTATCGATGGCCAGAATGACGCTGCAGCTGCTGTTCTTTTCGTAGCAGGTCAGGGCAACTTCAGCGTCATTACGCAGGAAGGTACCGCCGACCAGTTGACAACGGCCATGTCTAACCGGGATGCTATCGTCTCGGCTGCCACAGCGCATAATATCAATTAGAGTTTCATCATGCTTGTAGGCGGCTGCTTACAGCCGGCCATTTCACGCGGGGTCAGTTTCTTTACAGGATGTCCGTCTTCGTTTGCGCAACTGACGGCATAAACTAGTTTTCCTTTAAGATTATATCTCTGAACGGCAGGCTCGCCCTTTGGTCCATCATGGCGCTTGCCGTCAATGCAGTGAACGACGCCGATGACGCCTTTGTCGCGCCACTGGACTGCGGCGTCTCCATCAGCGCCATCATTACGCAGGCCATTCAGATAGTGAACTATTCTTATAAGTGTTCCCTTATCATCATACCATTGCTCCGCAGGCTGGCCGTCTTTGCCGTCGTTAAGCTTGCCGTTTTTTATACGCTGTACTTTTGAAACGCCGCCGGGCACCGCCTTCAGAATGGCGGCCACAAGTTCTTCCCCTTCAAGAAGATCTTGTGTTAGCGGGCTTGCGGCAGCAGCTTTAAAAACGCTGTCATCCTCTGCTGTCAGATAGATCTCGTAGGCATCTTCGCNNTCTAGATAGTTAAATACTTATTTCCGGCTGTAGAGCGTCTCGCCGAAAATTCCCAGCAATATCAGCATCAGGAAGAATAGCGTATCGCCAAACCGTGAATAGACCGTTGGCGGCAAGGGCGCTGGCAAAATAGCGTCAATAACGCCGGTTGATCCAAGAGCTGCCTTGCCGATAACCCGCCCCAGCGGATCGATTACCGCCGAGATACCGGTATTAGCGGAACGTACCAGCGGCAGACCCTCCTCGATCGCACGGACACGGACGCTTTCAAAATGCTGGTGTGGTCCTGCTGTCTTGCCATACCAGCCGTCGTTGGTGACGTTCACCAGCCANNAGGCGTCGTTGGTGACGTTCACCAGCCAGTCGGGACGGTCATCCTGCCGTGCCACAGCACCGGGGAAAATTGCCTCGTAGCAGACCAGCGGGCTGGGTTTTGGCATGTTGGCACCGATACTCATCGTTGTGACGCCATCGCCGCGCGTGAAATCACCAATATCGGCAATGCCGTTGGCGACAGGGGTCATATTCAGGTACTGACGGAAGGGTACATACTCGCCGAAGGGTACCAGATGATGCTTGTTATAATTGCCGAGCACATGGGCTTTGCTATCAAGAATGGTCACGCTGTTAAAAAACTGCCCGTCTGATGAGCGGAGCGTGCCGAATACGCCTGTACTCCCTTTTGGCATGTGCGCGACAATATCATGTGCAAGGTCAGTGTCGTGCTGCAGATCGGCAATAATCGCCGTTTCCGGCCAGATAACAAAGGTTGGCGGCTGTTTGGCAGGAATAGAGGTGAGATCAAGTATATGCTGGTAATTGTGCCGCATTTCATCGCGGTTCCATTTAACTGACTGCGGGATATTCGGCTGCACGATGCGGACGGTATTGTTGCCGGACTGCGCTGTTGGATGCAGATAGAGCCGCACCATTCCGACACTCGCGACCAGCAGGAATGAAACCAGCACAAACGGAACAAGTTTCTTGTTCAGCGCAGGAATGGCGGCCCAGAGCAGCGTCAGCAGTGTCAGTCCATAAATGCCGATCGCCGCATTGACCTGCATGACAGGAAGAAAATATTGCCATGTATATCCGGGCAGGTTCCACGGGAAGCCCGTCAGCGCATGTCCCCTCACCCATTCGCTCAGTGCCCACGCAGCAACCAGCATCAGCGCATAAGCTGTTTCATCCTTTCTGTATCGCCAGACAAGCAATGGCACAAGCGCATAGTACAAGGCCACGACCGCCGGCCCGAGAATGGCCGAGAACGGCAACGCCCACCAGAACGATTGTATATCCACGAACAGCGCAAAGCTGACCCAGTAAAGTCCAAAAATAAAATACCCCGCACCGAACGCCCAGCCGGTCAGGAACGTTTCGCGTTTGGTCTTGCTGTTACGCGCCAGCCAGATCAACCCTGGCACACAGATCAGCAGCACATAAAATGCGCCGATGGGTGGGGTTGACAGCGTCATCAACGCACCAAGGCCAAATGCGGCGGCGTATTTTTTGAAACCGGTCAGAGCTACGAGGCGGGATTTGAGGGTGGAGAGGTTCATTAAAGTAATCAATTAATTCATATTTCCGTCGTGATCAACATTCTTCGTATCACCTGAAGCAGAAGCATGCCCGACAATCAGAGAGCCTTTCATGCCAAGCGCCTCATGCGGATGGCAATGGAAATGATAGCTGCCTGCAACGGTGAATGTATATGACCACGTGGAACCTTTTTTTGTCTGATCTGGTCCCATAATCATTGCGTCTACAGCCTTTGGTACAACATCGAACATGACATTGTGCATGTCATCCTGAGAATTGAGGAATATTACCGTGTCGCCCGGCTGGATCGTTAGACTGTCGGGCTCAAAGTAATAAGGCTTTTTGCCCGTTGGATCGCTGACTTCCTTGATAGTATAATTTTTAGCTGTCGCCAAAGAGGGCGCCAAAGTCAGTGTCAAAAAAAATACCACAATAAATCTTATAATTTTCACCCTACTCACCCGCCTTAGGCTCTTCCTTCTTCGGCAGGTGCCGAATGCGGACGCGGGTGACGCGGCGGGGGTCGGCGTCGAGAACTTCAAACTCGATGCCGGAAGAGTGGCGGATGATTTCACCGCGGCTCGGCACATGACCGGCAAGCGCAGTGACGAGGCCTCCGAGCGTATCGATATTCTCGTTCTCGTCGTCTTCATTGAAGACGTTGCCATATTTAGCCTCGAAAGTCTTGATAGGATAGCGGGCGTCGGCGATAGCGGAGCCATCAGGGCGCTCGATCAACTGAGGGTCGATGTCGAAGTCATATTCATCGTCGATCTCGCCGACGATGGCTTCGATGAGGTCACTGATGGTGATGAGGCCGTCGATGCCGCCGAACTCGTCCACCACAAAGGCGATATGCACTTTCGACTGGCGGAGCTGCAGCAACAAATCCATCACCCGCATGGAGGGCGAAACGACCAGCACGTCGCGCATAATGTCTTTCAGTTCAAACGGATGCCCATCGGCGATATTGGCAACGATATCCTTGATGTGGACGAAGCCGATGACATTATCCATGTCCCCCTTATAAACGGGGATGCGGCTGTGCGGCTTCTCGGCCAGCAACTTGACCAGATCCTCGCGGGGGGAGCCAATGTCGATCGCCACGATATCGGCGCGCGGCACCATCAC
>PLXM01000196.1 GCA_003153235.1 Rhodospirillales bacterium | reverse complement strand
AAGTCTGTGGCGGCAGCATGGCTACAGTGAAAATAGATATTTCTTATCCGAATCTCCGATGCCCAATGACCTAAAAATTGATGAAACGGTCGTCTATAGACATCGACTCTCCCTGTACTGCCCGATATGGTGCATGGATAATAACAACACGTTAAAAGTAAAATAGAGGCATGCTGTCGCCTATGGGGTGGTTTTATCTAATACTGTCAGTTGTATTTGAGATTGGATGGGCAAGCAGTTTAAAGTTTACTGTTGGTTACAGCCGCCTTGGGCCATCTGTTATTAATGCCTTACTGGGGATCTGCGGAACCGTCACGTTAGCGTATGCCATTAAAAGTATTCCTATTGCAATTGCTTATCCAGTTTGGACAGGCATAAGCCTCGTTGGTGTCGTCATTCTTGGCATGTTTGCATTCGGTGAATCTTTAGGGATCTGGCATTACTTCTTTATTGGCCTAATTATTGTAGGGGCAGCAGGTCTTAAAATCATTACTAACGCATAAAAGCCTATGGAATTAAATGTATGGGACAAAACCCGCAATCTGTGGCCGGTGTTAAAGATAAAAAATGGAACTAACTCGATCTGGGGATGTTTTATCTTTCGGGCTGTACGATGCCTGCCATTAACGAAACATAACCTAACACAGGATATAAAAAATGAAAAAACCACTTATTATGATTGCTCTCCTTTCCTTCGTCTTTGCTGTCCCTGCGGCTCATGCTGCTGATACGGACTACAAAACCGAAACTAGCGCCTCCCAAGATAATAACGGCAATTCAAAAACAGATACAACCACCTCTGCGACGAATGCTGCCGGCACGACTACAACGCATGAGAAAAAATCGAAAACCGATGTAGATTCAAACGGTGACTACACCAAGACGAGCGAGTCATCCTCCAAGACCGACCCGAAGGGTATTCTCAACAGTTCCTCGACCACCAATAGCAAAACCAAAGTGAAGAAAAAGGGCAGCAAGCTGACGACCGAACACTCGAAAAAAGTGAACGGCGACACTGTTGAATACACCAAGACGGAAACGGATACTTCTGGTCAATAATCAAGGCTAAAATTAATAAAAGCACACCGGATATATTTCCCGTGTGCTTTTATTATTACAGGCGTATTGAGGTTATTTTATTGTCGTTATGGTTCTCCCTCGCCTGAACCGTTCCATGATTACCTTATAAAATATTGAGCTATGAAGGCAAAGAAAAACCCAGTGCCATAGATGACAAGAGAAAACACAAAAATGCCGAAGCTAATGCGGCGCAGCGTCTTGCATGACATGGTCTCCTTGGGATCGATCGGGCATGGTGCGTTGCGGGTTGTATAACGGCTAATGCCAGACGCAAGCAGCATGATCCCCGCAAAGGTAAATAATCCAATCTTATGCTCAGAAAGCCATATGAGCTGCGGGAAAGTACTGACAAGGCCGATCACGGCCGCCCCCGCACCGAGCGAAACGAGAAGTGCGGGCAACGCACAGCAAATCAGGGTACTTAGTGACCCAAAAAGTGTCAGTGCCGGCAGGACGCTATCATGAAATTTTCTCATTTTTGCCTCTTAATGTTGGTAACAGAATAACCGGCATCTGTAATGAGGCTGGTGATTGTCTTGTCGTCGATGGTCTGTCCATCTTTGGTGCTAATTGTTACCAGCTTTGTATCCAGATCGACCTTCACCTGATCTACAGCGGGCTGTTTCTTGAAAGTTTTCTCAATGCTCGTTGCACAGAACGCACAGACAAGGCCGTTCACAGAAGCTATGATTGTTTCCGCTTGTGCGGCACTTGTCATCGCTATCAAGAGCATAGCTGTCATTAAAAGTTTACGCATATTTTTTCTCCTTAAAACTGTAATATCCAGTTGAACATAGCTTGATGGTCGCTGCTGTAACCTGCTTCAGCCAATGCGGTGTGATAAAAGAACCTCACCAGTGGCGTCACAACGATCGTATGGTCTTTGTCAGGATGGTCATCGACCTGCAGCATGAGGAACGTATTGAGGTCATCGTAATTGGCAAGATAAGGTGCAACACCTGCACGCGCCCGCTGCCTGACGTATGAGTCCATATTCTGGGCATCCATCAGGCGAAGTTCATAGGAGGTGAAGATGCGGCGGGTCTCGTAATCGGCAAGCATCCCTGTCCACGCGCTGGGTCTGGTTTTTCCATCAAGTGTGGACTCTCCAATACCTGTCATGTTGAAGATATTGCCCTGACCAACTGGCAAGTTCCAGCGTTTGACCAGTGTATTAAGCTGAGGACCAACTGTGAGCATGTTCTTACTGCCGCCCTCTTCCTGCTTGGCAAAGAAGCCGACGGCATAGTTAGGAGTAACGGTGTAATCAACAGACAGCGTGTTGCCTGTTTCGTCATTCTCCTGCATGACCATCGTGCCGCCGACATAGGAAATAGGCTTGGCAACGGCTTCCTCAGCAACCGCGAGCAGGGTTATTAAAAGTAGTGCTAAAGCATAGATACGCATTATCGTCTCCATTTCTTGAGTTGAAAAAGAACAAGAAAGGAGACGGCTTAAATTCTTAAGCGTTGCGTGGCAAGGAAGATGGGGAGATGTGACTCTGAAAGGTCAGAGAGTCTTTCAAAAGGCGGGCCTCTGGCAGTACGATTACTAATGGAGGCAAAACCCTCATTAAAAGCCAGAACTTGGACAGCGGGAAAGGTATGTTTTGCAATATCTACTTTCTTCAGGAGAGGCAGGTCATTCGCATGTTGTAAATCAACCTTCATACAGTCTTTGAAAAGCATCCCGCCCATATCAGAGGTGCTTTTCGACTTCGGGCAACAGGGCATGTCTTTTGCCATCTGTGCCATATGCGGCTTGTGATAGTCCATGAACTGAGCGCACGCTAACCCCGGCGTGAACATCGCAAGAACCATCAATGAAAGTAAGAACCTCTTCATCTTTCTATTCTAACCTGAAACCCATAAAAAGCATAGCCCAGCCGGAGGCCTTTGATATTAGGGGCTTAAATGTATGTTACCCTGTGGTGCGGATTCTTTTTCTGCGCAGTAAAGCCAGGCTGCAGAGAAGCCGGAGGGGATGGCACGGGTAGCGTGGGATGACCTTGAAAGGCAGTCAGGACGAATTCCGCAAACAGTGCATTGGGCCAGCCGAAATCCGGGCGTGTGTAAACTTTCGGGTTATTCGGCAGGTAAGATTCATGCAGCCTGTGGTCTCCTGAATCGCTGGCCAGAAGCATTTTCAGGGCTGCTATCTGCTCGTTTTTATCTTTTGTTGTCAGCCCCTGCGCTAGTTGCGCCAGCGGCCAGACAAGCCCGGTGCGTTTCTGCGGATGAACAACTTTTGAAAAGATCATCTTCAGTGTTGCAATTTGCTCCGAGGGCTTTCTTGTAAAAACTCCCTGAGCAATACGTCCCAGTGTCGTCAGCAGATTAGTCGGCGTGTGCGGACTGCCGACGCCATAAACATCTTTTCCTTTGACGCATCCGGAGTAGAAATAGGGGTTGTCCTCCGACAGGACAAAGCGGCGTGTTGCCGCATAAACCCCATCTTTCTCGCTGGCATATCCAAAATAGGGGATCGACAGCAGACTGGGAATATTGGCGTCATCCATCAGGTTGGCGCGTCCGAGGCCATCAACCTCATAGGCATAGATGCGGCCATATTTAGGATGCTTGACGATGCCGAATTTTTCGATACCGGCATGAACTTCTGTTTTGAGTTTTTGCGCCCGCGACGCCCTGTCTTTGCGTCCGATAAAGTTTTCCATTTCCTCAAGGGCTGTCAGCGCCTGAACGGCCTGTATCTGCGAGGGGATCAGAAAATTATATTTGCACGCATCATCGGAGGGGCGGTGTGAAGACCAGATCATGCCTGTATATCCGACAGGATTACCGGACGCTGACGGATGGGAATAGGGAGATTTGGCACGACCGGGCAGGCTGCCATCATGATCCTGCTCTGTCTCCATTGTTTTCAGAACGCTGTCAAAGCCAGCCCTGACGGCTGGCGTAAAAACAGAGGCATCGCCCGTCACCTTCCAGTATGTCCAGGCAAGAAGAATAGGATATGACAGGGAGTCCAGTTCGAATTCGCGTGTCCATACCTTGGAGTCCTCGCGAAAGGCATTGGCATAGGGATCTACGGCAATATAAAGCGCCTGACCCTCGATCACGGCCTTTAGCTTGTTTGCGGCATCCTTATCGTTCCTGGCGAAGAACAGGTAAGGCCGCATCTGGGCGCTGGAGTCGCGCAGCCATTCGGCGGGAATGTCACCGGTTTTAACGTAGGCCGTGCCATCATCTTTCATCACCAGTTGCTTGTCTGTATTTGTGAGAGCCTGCTGGAACATCGCCTGAAGATTTTTTTTCTCCTGCGTGTTCAGAAAGGGCATCGCAGAAAAATCTGTGAGGGACATATTTTTGAACACGTGGAGTTGTTAATTCAATTAAAAAAGTAACAAATTATGTTATTTATATCAATGCAGTATAAAGTTTGGAGCATTGGCAGAAACTGTTTATGAAATTAAAGGCTGACAAAACTATTCCCCTATTGTAGGGTTTATACCATCTCCATCTTTAGAAGAGTTATCTGCGGGGCAGTAATAAAGGGTAATATGTTATGACAAAAGCAACTCTCGTCATTATGCGGCATGGCCAGACAACAGATAACATCAAGCACATTGATACCGCGCAAAATGAAGCACCGCTGACAAAGACGGGTGAGAAGCAGGCGCGCGCGGCGGGTCCGCTTATCAAGGATATTCATTTCGACAAAGTTTATAGCTCCCCTTTGAGCCGCGCCTTTAACACGGCAGTACTGGCGCTCGAGGCTTCAGGAACGCAGCAGCATCTGCAGAAAGCCAATGGCTCGTGGAAGATCGAAAAGAACAAACAGATCATTGAAGTCGATGACGGCATATTGACAGGCCGCAGCATGAGCGATCCTGTTGTTGTCGATTACTTCAAGCATTGCATATATGACGTGCCGGCACCCGGCGGCGAGAGTGACAAGCAGGCTGTCGCCCGCGTCAAGAAATTCTATGAGGATGAAGTGCTGCCGCGTCTGGCGCGCGGAGAGAACGTTCTCATCACCGCCCATACCGGCACAATACGCGCTCTCGATATCGCGATGGGTCTCACGCCCGCCCCTGCAGATGGAACGCAGTGGAAGGGAAGGAGACCGGTTCCCAATGCCGGCCCGGACGTTCATGAATACGTGAACGGTGTGCTGAAAAAATCATACGCTATCGAGAACCCCGAGACGACGAAAGCGAACCTTGAAAAGAAAAAGCCAGCGGCTAAGAGCAATAAGCCGTCCAAGCCTTAAGGTGCGCGGAACGCAAGCACGGGAAGATCATTAAAATGCAGGGGCGGTTTTGCTGGGACTGTTCTGCGATGGCAGAAATGATGCTGGTGTTTCAGGTGTGCTGCTCAGCTGCAATGGTGCCCTGACGTAATCGGCATATTCTCGCGTGTATCCATGGCCTTTTTTGGATTTCAGTTCATCTAATACATAATCGACATATTCCACGCATGCCCAAAGCTGGATTTCCTTGCGCGTCACCTGCGTGGACTGGAGGCTGGAATATTCTTCCAGAACCATATCGACAAAATCAGCGGGATATTTCTCGCAAATTTTCTTGAAGCCTGATTCGAGCCCTGTGAGGTGGCTTAGCCCGAAATCAATGACTCCGGTAAGTTCTTTCATCTCAGGGTTCCAGAGTAAGTTCCCTTCTTTTAAGTCGCAATGCATAAGAAACTGTTGGCCGTCAGCATATTTTTCATGGTGATAATCGATATAACTTTCTATTGCCTGTTTAAAGAAATCGTAACGATCGCCGAATGCTTTCTTGACATCCGGATTCAAAAACTCCGCGTAGATTTGTTCCGGATTAAACATCCTCTCCGCCGGCGAGACGTCGAGGCCCATCTCTTTTGCGTCATCCATAGGCACTGCGTTTGACAAGTCTGCGCAGAACGCCGCGACTTCTTTTGCCAGTCTAAGTTTGTCATCCGGCGCCATCTGTTGAATGTCGTGCCGCATCAGCACCTGACCCGGCAGGCGCTTCATGCCAAAAAATGAAAAGTTCTTCCCGACATATGTGAGTTCCGGCACCGGCAGGCCCGTGCCGTTCAGATACCCCAAAAGGTTACGTTCGCGCTCAATGCCCAGAATGAGGTCCTTAACCTCGACGCCCGGCCAGGTTTCCGACTGCGATGTTTTGAAGACTTCATCGCCGAGGATAACGGTATAGGCGGAATATCCAAGTCCGGGGAAATTGGGCTGCACTTCGCCACTGTTTACCTTTTCTTTCAGGTCTGGTCGCTCCTCAAGAATTGCCTTGAGGAAAGCCTTGTTGCTCATCCCTTTTGCTTTTTTTGCAGCTCTTAGAAACTCTATTTTATTCACGACAAAGTCTCACCTCTTAATTCCTATGGTGAAACTGTATCATATCTTATGTAAATTATCAATAATAATTTACATAAATATAAGCCATTGATTTTTCAGGATAAATAGGTATTCTTTGTCTATGAAATAAGACAAAAAACAAGTAAAGGCCGTGAGCAACGCTTATTGTGAGGAGGGAATAAACAGGATTAATAGTCAGCTTGGATCTTTTTCTGTCTTTTCTGCCGCCAGACGATCCTTGATTTTAAAAAACTCGGTTTCTGTTTTCGGATTCAGCGTGTCGCATAATTTGTCCCACCACTTGCAATAGAGCCCGTAATTACTCGACACATGCTGATGGTGGAGGTTGTGATGGGTTGACGTTGTGTTCCACGATCCCCACCACGAGGTCCATGTGGAGCGCGGAAAAAACTCATACCCCAGATGGCCGATGACATTAAAAAAATGGCTTAGAATTAAGAAGACAAGCAGCATGCCCAAATAAAGCGGCATCCACAGGATAATGGGGATCAGGAATGCCATCTCGAGGAATGCCTCGACCGGATGGAACGCAAAGGCGGCAAACGGGGTGGGATTGACTGACTGGTGATGCACTGAATGAACAAATCTGAAAAGGTGACGGTGGTGAAGTATCCTGTGCATCCAGTAAAAATAGGCATCATGAATGACAAGCAGGAGAAAAAGATCTGCGATGTTTTCCCATGCAGGCAAGGAATCCCATGAGGTGACCAAACGGGTATGTCCGCGGACAAACAGCGCATGCATAATCCCCGCCTCGATAGAGAAAACCGCAAAGCTGGCAAGCGACCACATAATCTCCGCCTTTATGCGCAAGGGCCGTTGCTTTTCAGCCTGGATTTTGCGGCTGCTCAGCTTTTTATTGAATACACGCCAGGCTAGAAGGTATGGTCCGCCGGAAATAATGACGTATCTCAGGCAGAGTATCATGAACACGCATAATGCAAAGAGCCATGAGCGGTCACCAAAAAATAACAGGAGATTTGTCATTTAGCTTCGTCGGAAAAGTTGACGCGCCGGTCTTCGATGACCAGAGGCATCTTACGTGTTTGCGTATAAATCATACCAATATATTCGCCGAGTATGCCCATAAAAAACATCTGGATCGAGGCAAAGAAAAACATGCCGATCAGGATGGGGGCCATACCAAGGATAAATTTGTCCCAGAACAATAATTTAGCTGCCAGAAAGACGAGAGCCACGATAAGGCTCAACATTGACATCAAGAATCCCGCCATCGTCATCAGGCGCAGAGGCGCCTTGGAATGGCTGACGATCCCGAGCATTGCCACATCATATAATGTATAGAAATTATTCTTGGTGACGCCACGTGTGCGACGCGGCTGCTTGAAGGGCACGGTCGCGATGGGGAAACCGATTTCCGGTATCAGTCCGCGAAAGTATGGGTAGGGTGTATCAAGCTTCCGAAGTATATCGATGATGCTTTTGTCGAACAGACCTGATCCTGTGGCATTAGGGATCAGCGGAACCTCGGAGATACTCGATAAAAATCTATAATAGGTTTTGCGAATGAGGAACATCAGCCTGGATTCTTCGCTTTCCGGCTTGACGGCCATGACGCTTTTAAAGCCAGCTTCCCATTGCTTGATGAATTCAGGAATCATTTCCGGCGGATCCTGCAGATCAGCCGCCATATACATGCAGGCGTCCCCATGCGTTTCCAGTATGGCGTGATGAGGTGAGCGGAGGTGTCCGAAATTGCGTGAGTTGACAATTAGCTTGATGCGGAGATCGTCGGCAGCCATGCGGCATATTTTGGCTACCGTATCGTCTGTGGAGCGGTTATCGATAAAAATGTGTTCATAATCGTATGGTAACTTTGTCATGGTGTCGGCGATGCGTCGTGCTAGCTCTTCGACATTGTCCTCTTCGTTGTAGCATGGCGTGACAATACTGATCAGGCGTCGTGAGGCTTGTGCGCTTGTCATTTTATTTTTACACTCCGCTTTGCAGACAGGTTAGAAATTTTGCGTATGCGTTCAACCAGACTGTTCGCATCCAGCTTGTGCAGTTGTCTCAGGTAAGCGTGGCTGCCTGCGTTCGGAGAAATGCCGTGAACAACGCCGGCACGCTCCAAGCGCGCATGCGGGTTGTCAAGGCCGCTCAGGACTTCAGCAACCGCGCTGCCAAGGCCGCCCTGTGTAACATGCTCCTCGACAGACACAAGCAAACTGCATTGACGTGCAAGAGCAGCAACCGTCTCTGCATCAAAAGGCTGAATGACGGGAACACTGTAAACACCGGTTTTAATGCCTTCAGCGGTCAGGCGGTCGGCGGCAGCAACGGCTTCTCCCAGAATACTTCCCGTTGAAAGGATTGCAACATCACTCGCCGGACGTATCATGAGGGCTCGGCCAAAAAGCGACTGATCAATAGGTTTTGTGTGAATAACAGGCTCTCCGCCGCGCGCAAGGCGCAAATAAGACGGACCGGAACGCCCCGAGATTGATCCCATCGCCAGATCAACTTCATATCCGTCTGCCGGAACTACCACCGAAATATTCGGCAGTAGCCTTGTGAAGCCTATATCTTCTATTCCGTGGTGCGTGTATCCCTGTGTTCCGTAGGTAAGGCCCCCGCCAGTGGCGACGATAGTGACATCGGCATTGTGGTAACAGATATCGTTGCGGATTTGTTCCAGACAGCGCGTCACGGCAAAATTTGCGATCGAATAAGTGAAAACTTTTTTGCCCGAGAGGGCGAGCCCTGCCGCAGTGCCGGCCATATTCTGCTCGGCGACGCCCATATTCATGTAACGCTCGGGAAAGCGTGCCGCAAAAGGTTCAAGAACGGAATAACCGAGATCACCCGTTAACAGCCAGACACGCGGATCGCGCTCGGCAAGGCTCATCAGGGATTTTATAAAGGCGGTGCGCATTAGTATTTCATTTCCTTAGCCGTTAATTTCTGTGAGCGCCTGTGCAAGCTGTTCATCATTCGCTGATTTGTAGTGCCAGGCCAGCTGGCCTTCCATAAAGCTGACGCCTTTGCCTTTGATAGTGTGAGCGATAATAACGCTTGGCTTGCCCGCTTCCAGCGGCATATGGCCGATATTTTTGTGAAGGGCATCATGATTATGCCCGTCAATCTCGACGACGGACCATTTTGCGGCACGCCACTTATCGGCAAAGGGTTCCAGATCAAGCACGTTCGCAACGGAGCCAAAACTCTGAATTTTGTTATAGTCGATGATGGCAACAAGATTATCCAGCCGGTGATGCCCTGCAAACAGCGCCGCTTCCCAGATCGAGCCTTCATCGCATTCGCCATCACTGAGCAGGGTAAAAACCCGCGAAGCTTTCTTGTCTGCTCGCAATGCCAAAGACATGCCGCAGGCGACGGATAGTCCGTGTCCCAAAGAGCCGGAAGACAATTCAATTCCCGGCACGCCATGACCGGTGACATGTCCGCCAAGTCGCGAGCCATCGCAGCTGTATGTTGACAGCCAGTCTGCAGGGAAAAATCCGGTTTCCGCCAAGGCTGCATAGAGGATGGCCGCGGCATGTCCTTTGGACTGGATAAACCTGTCGCGTTCAGGCCAGTCAGGGCGCGACGGGTCAAAACGCAAAACGCCGCCATAAAGAACCGCCAGAATATCGGCCATCGAAAAACAGCTGCCGATATGAGAGGCCTTGGCGGCATGCGTCATCCGCAGCGCATGGGAGCGAATACGTCGCGCGAGAGAAGTTGAGGTTTGTGTGGCCGCCGTCATATAACCATCTTTGTTGTGTTAATGGGCTATGGTTCCCAATAATACTGCCTGATAAAGACCGCACTCAAGGCCTAATATAACGGATTGGAATGAAATGATAAAAAATTACACGGCCAGCAGAGCCGATATTTCCTTTATCAGGCCTTCAACAGAGCTGTATTTTGGCTTGTATCCAAAATCTGCCGCATTGTGGCCTGTCGAGTAATAATAGGGTTTGGCTCCCGTGGCATTGACAATGGGCGGGTTTGCTTCGGTAATTTCATATCGCAGGCCGAATCTGGCTTCCATTTCCTTCAGCAAGGTTATTTTGTCTATAGGGGATCTGCTATAACCATCCACCACTTTATTGGTTGGCGGGGCGGTCAGTATTAGTTCAATGAGCTGATGAAAATCGTCGGGGTGCATATAGTCACGCACCATGAGACCGGCAGATGTTTTGAAAACCGTTTTATCCTTGAGTGCCCTTATCAGATCGGTAATAAAAAAACGGTCCGACAGATTGCTTGAACGGCTGAAATAATTGAAAACCCTTATATCGACAATCGGCAGATCAGCAAGGGCGCTGTGGCGGCTTTCAGCCTGAAATTTTGCCGCGCTGTAATAGTCCTGCGGTGCAACGGCGGCGACATTCGTCAGGTCTTTTATTTCTTCAGAGCTTGCCGGATCTTCAGTCAGGAAACTTCTCCCTGATGCCACGCCGCTGCTGAGAAATATGTAACGGCATGATTTATTTTTCTTCACAAAACTTAGCGCAAGAGTATCAAACTCCTGCGTTACATCGAAAATCGTTGAGCCCATATCCTTTATCTTGGCCGGACTTCCTGCGCCAACAAAGTTGATGATAGCATCGTGGCTTATTCTTCCATAGTCGGCGAAGGGCAAGACCGAAAGTCCGTTGATGGCTTCAGGGCGGCGGGCATAAAGAAGAAGTTCATGTGTTCCACCGGACCGGTCAATAAAATCTCTTGCTATCTGGCTTGTAGCTCCAAAAATGGCGATACGGCTCATTATTTTCTATCACTCATGAGAGTGTTCCTTTAATGCGGCGGTGGGATAGTATACCCCAGTGCCAGTGAACTTTGAAATCTGGCCGCTGGCAGATTTTACAACAGGTTTCCCGGTTGCGGGAGATGCCTGTAATCTGATACAAAGCTATATAGATAATTCATATATAAGCATACTCAGTTGGCTATGATAAGGAGCTGAAATGCAACCTGTTGAAAAACTTAAGGAAAGCTATCCCTACGTTCCCTATGGCATGACGGTCCACGGGGCCGAGGAGGAGCGCGCTGTCGTAGAAGTGCTGCGAACCTCGACACAGATGGGAAAGAATGTTCGCGAGATGGAGAGCGATGTTGCAAAGCTCTTTGATAAAAAATATGGCATTATGGTCAACTCCGGTACATCAGCTCTTTATCTCGCGATGGAATTGTTAAACCTGCCCAAAGGCAGTGAAATCATTACGCCTGTTCTTACTTTTGCGACGACGGTTGCCTGTATTGTCAAGAATGGATTGGTTCCGTCATTCGTTGATTGCGAGGAAGATACTTACTGTATCGATGCCGATAAAATTGAAGAAGCCATTACACCCAAGACCAAAGCTCTTAGCATTCCCAATCTGCTGGGCAACATGCCGGATTGGGAGAAAATACAAAAGATTGCGCGCAAACATGATCTAAAAGTTATTGAAGATTCCGCCGACACGCTGGGCGGGAAATTCCGCAATAAGTCCAGCGGCGCATATTCCGATATCAGCATTACCAGTTTTTACGGCTCCCATATCATAAACTGCGCGGGCAACGGCGGCATGCTCTGCGTCAATGACGATGAATATGCCCGCAGGGCGAAATTGCTGCGGTCATGGGGCAGGAGTTCGTCGCTGTATGTGGAATCCGAGGCGATAGAAAACCGCTTTAATGTCGCCGTTGACGGGATAGATTACGATAAAAAATTCGTCTTCGAGGAAATCGGCTACAACCTTGAGCCGTCGGAAATGGGCGCGGCGTTTGGTTTGGCGCAGCTCAGAAAGCTGCCGGAAGCTATCAACACCCGCATTGAAAACTTTAACAAGCAAGTCCGCTTTTTCGAGCCCTATTCACGCTGGTTCATCCTGCCAAGAGAGATACAGGGCACGCATACGGCGTGGCTGGCATTCCCGTTGATTGTCAAGGAAAGCGCCCCCTTCACGCGCAGGGATATGCAGATTTTTCTGGAGAAAAGAAACATCCAGACGCGAGTCGTTTTTACAGGGAATATCCTGCGCCAGCCGGGGTTCAAAAATATCCAGTGCCGCGGCACTGTGGATAGTTTCGCGCATGCAGACAGGGTCATGAAGGGCGGTATATTGCTGGCCTGCCATCATGGCTTGACGGACAAAATGTTCGGGCATCTGCATGAAAGCTTAAATCTGTTTTTAAAAGCCTATAAATAATCAGGGATTGTGCTGTTCCACCGGCTTGTGGATGCGGTATAGGCGGATCAGATATGGGCTGTCGTCATCTGAAAACGCATCAACCAGCGTGAGCCCGTTTTTCCAGGCATCGGCAACTTCCACGCCTGATAACAGATACCGTGCGCCGAACGGATAAAAGCCGCTGACGTCATAGGCAAGATGAACCGGGGGATAATTGCGCATCATATACTGGGATTGTCCGCGCGGAATAACATCTCCGAGCCAGTACCAGGCGATGTCCACGGCATATAAGTTCAGAAAATTTCCGGTATTGTCAAATTCCTGCCTGAGGTAGGCTGCTGCGGGTTCGTCTTTGTCGAGCTCCGGCGCCATAACGGAACGAAAACGATGTTTATACTCCACCGGATAATTATTGATGTAACCGTCCAGCGTGTAGAACCCGCTATACAAAGGTACATTCGCGGGCAGGCCTAAACTTACAACGCGGTATGAAGATTGAGGCTCTCCAATCTTGTCTTTGATCTGGGAGAAGAGACGCGGTGAAAAATATTGATCATAGCTCATGGTATGGCGATCAAAGAAAATATAGGCTGCCTGCGACAGGCTGCACAAATAAATAAACTGTACGGCGATGATCAGCAATCGGTACGGCTTTTTTTGAGGCAGGGCAGACAAAGCCAAAGCCCAGCATGAGTAGAGCAGGGGCGGCCAGAGATACACTGCGCGGGCCAGGTATAATGTGGTGATGCCCAGCCAGTTTTGAATGGCTAAGACGGGGGGCGTGAACCAAAAGCTGTAAATAGCCGCCAGCAAAACATGAAGGCCTATCAGTGGCCAAAATGCTTGCGGGAGCGTGCCTCTTAGCCGTTTCGGCATATAAACAACCAGCAGAAGGTTGAGTAAAATAACGGGAAAGAAGTGGCTGCTGGTGTGATACTCGCCATTGGCCGTCAATAAAAAGTGGGTGAACAGGGAAAGGGCGCCATTAAAGTCGGCATGAGGCCAAATGCGCTCGGTTCTCTGCGATATAAATCCCTGATGAAAGAACACCTGAAGTAAAATTCTATATTCGAGGGCAGCGTATAAAACTGTAAAAAGACCAAGAATAAAAACACAACGATAGATCAGCGTGCGGTCATTAAGGCATTTATAGAGCGCCAAACCACCGAGAAGAAAAAAGGCAGGGAACCCTAATGGCAGCGGAGCCAATAAAGGATAAATGATCAGTCCAGCAGCCCACCATCGGCTACGTCCGGAGAGTAACTCCAGAAAAGACAGGGCAATAAGAGGTGCGAGCAATATAACACCGAGTACGGAATAATTGATGGGCAGAATGGCGAAACATAAACCGACTCCCCATGCGATAAGGGGGTCCTTAACCCCAGTGTGCCGTAACAGGAGCTTTGGCAGCGCCCATAGAGCAAGGAACCTGATCAGGCTTTCTATCACGACGATAGAAAAGAAGCCGCCCAGAAAAACATTTGCAACGGATACTAAATTGAATGGACCGGCTCCGAGCAGCGCCCAGCGCGGCAAGCCTCCCATGACGTTTGGCACGATGGCATCGCCCGGTCCGAATAACTGAGCCGGTGTGATCGTTGAAAGAATGGGTGTGATAATATCAAGGTGATCGGTCACTTCAAGCGTGCTGCTTGTTCCCCGGCCAAATTGAGCCAAAAGATAAACCGCCAGCAGGCCGTAAAAAATGGCTGGCAGCCTGTATATCTTTTTAAAAAGAGTCTGCATAAATTCCTTATTTTAGAGAATACAGGGATGTGAATTTAGCATAGTTTTGCCAATATAAAAATTATTGGGAATGTCTATCTCATGCGGATATATTCCCGGTGAGGCGTTCCCTTCTTCCAGATAAAAGTCTCCGTGTAATAATGCATGAAGGTCAGGAAAATAAAAATTTTATATGCCCATTCCTGCCCTTTGACAAAATGGAAGTATGAAATCGGAAATGCCAGAAGGATGGCAACCAATGGGCACAGGATATAAACAGGAACCTTCAGGAAGCTTATTGTCTCATAGATCATGTTTCTGACACGGCCTTTATTCCGGTTGGTGTCGTGGGAGATATAGAAGGTGAATGCAGTAATATCATGCACAACTCTGGGAATAAGTATGGCAAGGAATAAATAGTATGACAGAAACAGTGCGGCTGCCCAAACAATAGAGATGACAATGCCCGTGACATAGAGCTTGCCCAGCGGTGTAGTCGTTGCTTTATATATAAAATATGAGCAAATGAGAAAGGCCGCCATTCCTATCCATGCACCTATCTCCATATAAGGTCTAATATTAGGGGGCGCAGCGTATCCATAGAGAAACAGAATGTTGCTCGTAAATGCCAGCCACATCCATAAATAACGGATTTTGCGAGGGGGCACACCCAGCATCACGCTGAGGCCGAACTGCTGACCAACAACATGAATAATCGTAGTCAGGGTTACCACAAGGGCAAATACAGGCGTGAGGGTGATTGATGGAAAAAGTATGAATGTTATAACTATAATAAAAGCGGGCACATAAAGGCGCCAGCTGTAATGCTTGAGGTATTCCAAATCAAAAAAAGTGACTGTGCTTGCTGCGACATGAGGCAGGTTGAAGAAGAGAGAGTAAAGGAGCAGGCTTTCCGGCATTACCATGAAGTGAGATTTGAACCGACCGCCTAGAAATAACTGGTCGATAAGTACTATCAGCATGGTTAAGGGAACAACAGCATAGGGCATGAGCAGCAACTTGCGGGGAGTGTCAAATTCAGCTTTTTTTGCAGCAGTGTGTGGCATGAAATTAATTTATACTGAGTTAATGTTAGGGCCTTATTTAATGTTTGTACTATATAGGATTTTGGCTGTTTTCAGGGAAAATTTAGTAATCGGCGGCTTCATATAGAAAGCTGTTGACTTTTATATACATAACCAATAAATTTCCCCTTTAATTTTCAAGTAGGATTCTGCGTATAGCGTTGTTAGCAGATGCGCGGATCTCAAACCAGAGAGGAAAAAACCCATGACAAAAGCGTGGTCATCAGAGGATAAATCTTCGGCTCTTGAGAAAGCGGTCCGTGATGGTGTTGATGTTCTTGTTATCGGCGGCGGGATTACGGGCGCAGGTATTATGCGCGAGGCGGCGTCGCGCGGGCTTAATGTCTTGCTGATTGAAAGAGGCGATTTTGCTTCAGGCACATCCAGTGCATCGTCGAAGCTTGTGCACGGCGGATTGCGGTATATTGCCGGGATGCAGTTTGGCATGTCGCGTGAGTCCTGCAAGGAGCGGGATCTTCTGGTGAAGAACAACCCGAACTTGATCCAGCTGATGACCACTGTGTTCCCGTCCTATAAGGATGATAAAGTCCCCCTGTGGAAACTGCGTCTGGGGCTTACCGTTTATTCTGCAATGGCGAACTTCAGGGGCAGCTCACACTTTAAGACTTTGAATGCCAAGGAAACGGCGGCTTACTGTGCCGATATGAAGACAGAAGGCTTAAAAGGCGCGGGTGTGTATAAAGACGGGCAGACTGACGATGCCAGACTTGTTCTTGAGGCCGTAAAAAATGGCCGGTATCATGGCGGCGAGGCGCTCAATTATACTGAAGCGACCGCTTTTGAGCATGATTCCAAGGGCAAGATTACCGCGGTCACGGTTAAGGACAACATCAGCGGTTCCACATACACTCTAAAGCCGACCATTGTGATTAACGCTGCAGGCCCAGGGGTTGAGCGCGTGCGCGGCTTGGATAAGGCGATCAAGAGTCCTGAAATCAAACCTGCGAAAGGCGTCCACCTCGTTATTCCTGCGGACAGGATCAAGTCTGATGTCTGCCTTAATTATGAAGCCGAGGACGGGCGGCACTTGTTCCTGATCCCCTGGGGTGATGTAAGCCTGATCGGCACAACGGATACTTTCAGCGACGAGATTGACGATCCGGTGGTGCGTATGAAAGATGTTGAATACATACTCGCGGCGACGAACAAGTTTTTTACGGGCGCCAATCTTACGAAAGATGATATTTGTTCTGTTTTCGCAGGGGTTCGGCCTCTTGTCGCGGATGGCAATGAGAAGGTGGAGCTGGATGATGTTTCCCGCGAGCACAAGATTTGGGAAGATCCGTCTGGTCTGATCTCCGTGGCGGGCGGGAAGCTCACAACCTTCCGCGCCATGGGCGAGGAAGTTATAAACAAAGCCGCCGCGAAACTGCCAAAGGAGAAACGTAAAAAGCTAAAGCCGAGCAAGACAAAGAACATGCCTTTACGCAAGGATGACTTTAAGGCCGCGCAGCTTGAAAAGACGTTGTGCGAGAAATTTAACCTTGCTGCAGCGCCGGCGAAGCACCTTATCAGGAACTATGGAGCAGATTCACTTGAGATCATAAATTCTGCCAGCCCAGATGAGCGTGAAACCATTGGCAAGTCGCACTTTGTTTATGCTGAAATTCCATGGGCGATCAAACATGAATCCGCGGCGAACTTGCTGGATATTCTTGAGCGCCGGATGCGCCTCGCCATACTCACGACGGATCAGGGTCTGCCCAATCTGGATAAAATTGTTGCTGTTGCGGGCAAAGCTGCCGGATGGGACAAGGAAAGAATGGAACAGGAAAAGAAAAGCTACCAGACCAGGATCAAGAACCACTACCAGGTTCAACCGGGTTAATTAAGGCTGTATTATTAAGAAATATTTCTTAATGAACTTAAAAGCCTATATGGACGTTAAAGCCTGTATGGACATTAAATATTATTAATACTTTCGTGAAGCTGGGTAGATGTAGTATGGTTTATTCTGGCTCTAGAATGGAAACAGGTACTTGATAAGTTAAGAGTTATTGGGTTAATTCCAGAAGGAAAATGCCATGTTTGACAATGTATTATCTTTTTTTGGTCTTGCGAATGACGATGCTTCCTTTCAGGGTGATTTTCGCCGGAAACGTATCCGTTATTCAGACCTGAATGCTGAAGTGGTTGTCGGGAAGAATAGCTATCCTGTCCATGACTGGGACATGAACGGCATCGCTTTTGAGACAACACCTGACAACTATATGGACGTAGGGACCAAGGTCCAGATGAACATCAGATTTAATTTCCCCCTTGAGCCCATTGTCGTCGAGCAGGAGGCCGTTATCTTCCGCATTGCCCAACGCGGGATTTCTGTTGCGATGTTTAACGGTATCCAGCCCACTGCACGGCGTCAGTTTGAGCGTGTGCTGGATAACCTGTACACCCAGAAATTTTTGGAATCGCAAGTCGCTTAAGCCCTTGGCAGGCCTTAATATATCCATCTTTCCATGCAGGCGTTATTGATATATGCTACATCTCAATGGTTTTAAGTTGAGGATGTTATGCCGTTAAAGACACATTATGATGTTCTGAAGGTAACGCAAGATGCACCGGATGAGGTGATTGCCGCCGCGTATAAGGCGCTTGCCCGTATATATCACCCGGATAAAACCGGTGCTGATCCGGTAGCGGCCGAGATCATGCAGAACATCAATGTGTCGTACAAAATCTTATCCGACCCTCATAAGAGGGCTGAGCATGACTTGTGGCTTACACAACAGGAGCGCCGGTCTGATAGGGGATCAGCTCAGAACCGCCGTGCAGCGCCGACTGCGCAGAGTGCTGATAGGCAAGCAAAGGCAGACAAGACACGGGCCGAGGCTACAAAGTGGACATCTTGGGCGGAGAAAACCGCGCAGGATGCGAAAGAGGCGCAGGCAAGGGCCGATAAGGCTTTAGTCGACCTTACGAAGGCGAAACCTGAAGATCGTACAAAATGGGAAGCCTGGGTTGCCAAAACCGTGCAAGAAGCCAAGGTTGCAAAGGAAAAGGCGGATCAGGCTGCGGCCAAATCGGCAGATGCAGTGGCAGCCGCATTGGAAGCTGTAGCTGAAGCAACGAGCGGAAAATGAGCCTGATGCGTCTTAAGGCGCGGTCGATCACTTTTTGGGGAGCTTTTCTATTCATAGTGTTAACTTTGCCTCGTCTTGTCCAGGCGCAGGACTTTCATGGCTGGCTGCAGGATTTGCGGCAAGAAGCTGTTCAATATGGCATATCAGAGAAGCTGGTTGCCGAGGCCCTGCCGGATACACTTGAGCTGAACGAAGAAATTATCCGTCTTGATCATAGACAGCCGGAAGGCGGAGTCAGTTTTGAGCAGTACAAGAATAATGTCGTTACTTTATCTAGAATAAGAGAAGGTAAGCGTAAGGGGCTGCAATATAATGGTTTGCTACGTAAAATTAGCCGTGCTTATGGGGTGCAGCCCCAATATATAGCGGCGCTTTGGGGGATTGAAACGAGTTTTGGGGCAAACACAGGCGGGTTTGAAACGATCCCCGCTCTTGTCACGCTGTCCTATGATGCTCGACGGGGCTCGTTTTTCCGTCAGGAGCTGTTCAAGGCATTACGGATCGTGGATCAGGGCAATATCGGCCTCCATGAGATGAAGGGGTCCTGGGCCGGCGCCATGGGACAGTGTCAGTTCATGCCGACCAGCTTTGAAAAATACGCACAGGACTACGACGGTGATGGGAAGCGGGATATCTGGCATACGGAAGCGGATGTGTTTGCCTCTACGGCCAACTACCTTTCTAAAAGTGGCTGGAGGCCAAAAGAGCCATGGGGAATACGTGTCGTATTACAAAAAAACTTTAATAACAGCATGATGGGCATTAATACTAAGAAAACGCTTAAGGTATGGCGTGAGGCTGGCGTAGATATACCAGACAATATTTTTGCGCCGGATGAGCCCTTATCCATTGTCCAGTCAGGGGGCAGCGGCTATAAAACCTATGTCGTAGGGGGTAATTACAGAATCCTCCTAAAGTGGAATACATCAACTTATTTTGCCACAGCGGTAGGCCTTCTGGCCGATCAGTTGAAAAGCTGAAAACGGCTGCTGAAATAAGAAACAATATAGGTTATGCTCCTCATTCATTTTAAACCTCTAGGATAGGGAAAGTCGGGACGGCATGAAAATTCATATTCGGTTTTTGAGCTCTGTGGTGCTAGTGGCGGGTGTCCTGATGCTGTCCGGTTGCGCCGAGACACAACTGGCTTCCCACTGGGCCAAGCAGGTGACATGGCCGGGTCAGCAGGAATCAAGGAGCACTTATAAAATTGGCGAGCCGTATAAAGTCGGCAGCGTCTGGTATTACCCCGAAGAAAATTTCACGCTGGTCGAGACGGGGATTGCTTCCTGGTATGGGCCCGGATTTCACGCAGATCATACCGCCAATGGCGAAGTTTTTGATCAGAACCAGCTGACGGCGGCGCATCGCACGCTGCAATTGCCATGTCTGGCGCGTGTGACCAATCTTGAAAACGGGAATTCGGTTGTGGTGCGGATCAATGACCGCGGCCCTTTCCTGCATGGGCGCATTATGGATGTTTCCATGCGGGCAGCGGAGCTGCTCGGTTTTGCCAACAAGGGAACGGCACGGGTGCGTCTGGAGGTTCTTGAAAAAGAAAGCCGTATTC
>PLXM01000035.1:531-10293 GCA_003153235.1 Rhodospirillales bacterium | reverse complement strand
ATCACCACCAGCTTGTCGCGGGGGATGTCGACGTCGATGCTTTTCAGGTTGTGTTCCCGTGCGCCGCGCACACGTATGGATCTGTTATAGTTCTCGTTCATGAGAACATATATAGAACAAAATTATGCCATAAGTCAAAGAATATAAATCGTCTACACCATTTCCACTTATGTCATTTAATGAACGTAGCCGTTAATAATACGTTAGCTAAACTATGTTAGCTTGGAAAATAATTGGAGATCTGAATGAGAAAGTCATCAGACAAAAAGCCACAGAACAAGACGCTGAAACTTCTCAAGCAGACCAAGCTCAAGCTTGCCGTCGCGGAAGAGCGTTTGACCAATCTGGATCAATATATCAAGCAGCTAGAATCGCAAGTGTTAACCGATACGCTGACTGGTCTTTTGAACCGCCGCGGCCTCGAAATATTTTATGAGCAGGAACAACAGCGCATCTGCCGGAAACATTCTCCGGGCGCACTATTTGTCCTGATCGACTTTGACCGCTTCAAATCCATCAACGATGTGTACGGACACCCGGCGGGAGATGCCTGCCTGAGATTGTTTAGTCAAACAATGCACAATTCCGTACGCATACTGGACGGCAAGGCACGGGTGGGCGGCGATGAATTTGTTCTGGTACTGACACAAATCGAGACCGCTGCCTCGGCACAGAAACTTGAAAAAATCCGCCAGACAATGAATAACCTGTCCCTCGACTGGCAGGGGAGGAAAATCACTTTCGGCGCCAGTGTCGGAGCATCAGTGGTAACAGCAGACAGTTCCTATGAAGATGTTTACAAGATGGCGGACGAGGCTCTCTACGCTCACAAAGAGCTGCGCCATAGCGCCCTGTCAGCCCTCAATTAGAAATTATCATACTAGGCCGGCTGGATGGCGCTGCTGGTGGCCGTATCATAAGTATGGATACGTTTCTTAAAAGGCTGCTTCTGGCGTGCTGCACAGCCTTGGCTCTCGTATTTTTCTTCCAGATTTTTCAATACTTCGATGGCTTCGTCATGAGTGAAAGTTGTCTTTGACTTCCCGTTGAATGTGGCGCTGACGCCACCTTCAAGAAATACCGTCTTGCCACTGACACAGAGACCCTTGTGGGTGTCATGCTGTTTCTCTATCACAGAGTAAAGGCCATTACTGACAGGTCGTGCTTCAGCCCAAACCTGTCGTTTTGACGGGACAGTGTAGTTACCAAACTCGCTATTAACGCGCGTGATCGTATTTTTTTCAAACTGGGGCGTGATGATGGCGCCACGATCAAGCATCAGTGAAAGCCTTGTTCTGAGTCTACGGAACGAAGCGCGAAATGAACGCATGTAACACCCCATGTTAAATTCTAATTCTCTGTATCTTAATAAAAAAAATGTATTATGTCAATTAAAAATAATTATCTATATATTTCAATGGTAAATTTATATATTATGGAAAATTATTAATGGTTTTTAGTCCGAGGCTTCCCTTATTTCGAATCTTGTGTTATGTATAGATGCGGTAATGGGGAACGATCATGAGTAATGCTGAGAAACAAAATTTAACATCCATATCTTCGTCTTCCGAGACTCTCACACCCGAGACTCTCAAGACAGCGGCGGACGGCTGGTGGCGCACACAAAGTGCCACGATTGCCCTGCTGAAACATGTCTACGGTCAGATCGGCGCTTCGGAAAAACTTATTGCCGAACAAGACAAACGCATCCGTGAATTGGAAGACCTCGCCGCCACGGATCCTCTCACCAGCCTCATGAATCGCCGCGGCTTTGAAAAATTCTTTGAGATGGAGCAGGCGCGTATCCGCCGCCAACACTCGCCGGGCGCACTGCTGATACTGATTGACCTCGACCTCTTTAAACCCATTAATGACACCTATGGCCATCTGGCCGGCGATGCCTGTCTGAAACTGGTTTCTAAAAAACTGCTGCAGTCGATCCGTATGCTGGATGGCGCGGCGCGACTGGGCGGTGATGAATTTTCCCTGCTTCTCACCCAGCTCGAACCGGACAATGCCCTGCAGCATCTCGAAAAAATAAGATTATTACTGAGTAATATCTCTCTGGAGTGGCAGGGGAAGAAAATCAATTTTAGCACAAGCGTAGGCGCCGCTTTGGTAAAAACTGACAGCGCTTATGACGATATTTATCAATCCGCCGACAAAGACCTTTACACACATAAAAAGCAACACCACCGGCACGCTGCGCGCCGATGATCATTGATTTTGACAAGATTGCCTACGCCGTTCTGGGGGGCGTATCCCTGATTGCGGTCGAGTATGTTTACAAACAGTTCTATGGACGATTTTCCGGACGCAATGTCATTCTAAAATATTCAACCGTCATTAAACGTCATGCGCGGTTGCGGCGCGAGATCGAAAGCATCATTGAAAGAAAAAAGGACATCAAATGCATCATTATGCAGGGGATCGATGCCGCCTATATTGCCATGGCCGGAAAAGACCCTTCTGTCGCCATACTCCATGTGAGAAGGGGAGATGATGCCGCATTGTTCAGAAACTGCCTCAACCGCCTTAAAGATCCTGATGAAATTTTTGCAATCGCAACAGGCAAACGCGCCGCTCTGGACAAGAACGACAAATGCGAGGAGTTCAACGAGGGAAATGCCAGAAACCGCATCGAAAGCACATGGTTCCGCCCTACACACGGACGTGACTCGATGGACGAAAAAGTTGATGACGCCATGCTTGAACAGGTGATGTCCCTTACAGAGTCAAAAGATAAGGATTTGAGTCAGTCAGGGGCCTGCCACATCGCCATCAAGGTGAAAAATCAGGACGACACGAGCAACATTATCGTCATGCCCACATCGTTCTCGTTCAGAAAAGCTTTCAAAAAAGAGTACGGCGAAGACGACCTGACCCGATTTAATACGAGAGACCTTCTTGAAAAAATCCTGCATATCCGTCAGAAAATATCCGGCGCACATTAAGACTTCAGAAAGCCTACCCCGGTCTCGGCGGTGTATTTTTCGGGCCGGTTTTTTTGATGATCGGCGCAGGCGCATTTAATTTAGCTACAGCGTCTTTTAATCTTTTCAAGGTATCCTTGAAATCGCCATTATGCAGGATGCCGGTACCGCCGGCAGCTTCCCAGGCCTTGATGTTGGCGATGCGGTCATCGACCAGAATGCGCCCCGGGGCGCCAACCAGAAACTTGTTTTCAGAGTCGCAGATAATCAGATCTTCCAGAATGAACTTGCCGCGCTCAGGCACGAAGTCCTGAACCCAGTGTGCCTTACCGGCATAACAATCCTCACTCAAAACAGGCCCAGTCAGGAATCTCGTAAACCCCAGCTTCCGCACATCATCATAAAACTGCCGAGCCCCTTTATAAGCGGGCATCGTCACATACCACTCATAATCCAGCGCATCATAGTTGACCTTGCCATCGGGCTTGTATTTGTTTTCCAGCCGCGCATGGCCCTCGAAATCCGCAAGCACCCCGTCCAGGTCGAGGAAAATAAGCGGCTGTTGGGGATTACCCTGATCTGCTGCGAGCTGGTGCGACATTAATATCTTCCCGAAATCTGCACGTGGATTTCGCTTACCGTGCCAAATAGTTTGCATAATGTCAAGAGAAATGTTTTTTACTTCCTGAAAGGGCTGTTATGATTGCTCGTGAGGGATGTGATGGCGCAGGCGCAGTGGATCAGGATGAATAGAGAACAGGCGGGGCGGGTTCTTAACCAGTTAAGCACCCGGAAAGACGCCATTGTGTTCTCGCACGATGTGACGGAAGTCGCATGGCGCGCCCTGCCCTTTTATTCCAATTACCGTCTCTGCCGGCTTACCAACTACGCGACCATGCCGATTTTCACCATGACTTACCTGACAGACGGGACGGAATATATTGCGCTCGACGGCACGGCAAACCCGATTTATACCGCCGATGAAAAAGATCCCCTGTTGCTGACTGAAGAAAACGTTATTCCCTATCTGGAATTTTTCTTCAGCAACGTTCAGGGCAGTGAAGGCGATGTGTTTCTTATCCGCGATCCGCGTAAAATGCCGTTCATGGATACGCTTAATCCCGATCAGAAGCAAAGCATCATAGATACATTCAAGCCCGTAACTGTCGCCTTTGATCCCTCGTTTAACGCTTATAGGGTCGGCGGCACTTTGCATTATGGCGGTGTTTTAATGACGTCCACAATATTTGTGCTGCCTGATGGAAAGATATCGTTTCAAGAACAAAAACTCTTACTCTCAGGCATCCACTTCCCGGACAGTCCTTATACGCAGGCATGGGTCGAAGGATAAGGCACATGGCTCAGACGACCGACCTCAACGACTTCCTGCAGCCAGGGCAGCCTCTGCCCCCGGATTCAATTATGATCGCAAAGGCGTTGGAAATTCTTGAACACAGTCCGCACGGCCAGCAGCTAACCAACTTCGTCGAAAAAAAAGACATCACCATCAAGATCGTAGGCACGGCGCAGCCCGTAACCTATCTGCCCGAGAAGAAACTGGTCTACGTCGGCTTCAACAGGAACAATGCCGTCTCTCCCAGCCGCTTCATATTGATGCTGGCAGGAATCCTGCGCGAAGCCCAGCAGGAAGCCGCCGGTATTAAACACCCCGACCTAAAGGCCCCCTTGTCCGAGCATAAAAAGGCCAGTATGGCCAAACATGAAGATAAAGTGTGGTATATATGTACCGTAGCTACAGAGCTTAATAACCAATCTGCATTTTCCGGATATAAATTTCTTGACGAATTAAGAAAAATGGGACACAATGAATCATTAGACTTGTACATAAAGCAAGGGCAACCAAAGTGAGAATCGAGAGGGCTTAATGCAGCTTCATACGATTGACGGTTCCAGGAATACAAAAGAATTTGGATTGGTAGCCAGACAAATTGAGGCACGTCAGGCTGGTGCCCAATTGTTCACTGCCCCTGCTGTCACACCAATGGCACGGTTGGTTCCTCAACAGGTCCCCACGCCCTCTTTATAAGCAAATAACCGATTCTGGCCCGGTGATAGCAGCTAAGTAGTCTGCGACATATTCTTGCGCGTAAAAGAATAGCTTTTACCATTGCGCTGCAAATAAAATCCTCTATGCTTTTTGAATTCTGTTTCTTCATTCTCAGTAGTTCAAGGAGCACTCCCTCATGTCCGACAATGCACAAAGCCCAAAGACCTCTTCCCTGGAAGAACTGCGCACCCTGCGCGATGAGTTCACCAAGGCGCACGCAACAGCTCAGGAAAAACTGGCCGAAGTAGACAAGCAAATCAAGGCTATCGAACTTGAGGAATGGAAGGCAAAACG
Organism: Rhodospirillales bacterium; assembly: GCA_003153235.1. Classification (GTDB taxonomy): domain Bacteria; phylum Pseudomonadota; class Alphaproteobacteria; order Micavibrionales; family UBA2020; genus PALSA-926. The sequence continues at coordinate 4,998 of PLXM01000035.1, read as the reverse complement.
CGCCGAAGCGTTGAACCAAATCCTGCCGAATGGCGACAAGTCCACCCTGAAAGGCCATGAAATCTCTTTCCTGATCAATAACAGCAAAGAAGGCGGCCATGGGCCTGAAAGCTTTCTCGGTGCATCCGTCGCGGCAGCGCATAGAGTCCACTCTCTTGTCGTTGAGGCTAATGCAGGAGATGCAAGTGTCGCAGCCAAATTCTGGGGCGGAAGATATGTAGAAATAATGAAGCTGGACACAAAGTTCGGCGCCAACGCCTACAGCACCGCAGTGACCTCGACAAAGAATCTCCTGCCCGCAGCCAAGGAAATTCTGACGACGAATACGCCTGACACCTCCGGCAGCAAGCACAAAAACTACGTCATCATCTGTGATGGCTCCGTTGAAGGTGACGTCGCACATTCGGTGGCTATCCTTGAAGCTGCTGCTAAATTCAACCCCAAGGCGACTTTTGATTTTGTTGTCTGCAATGCAGGCGAAACAAACATAGATGCTCTGGTGAAAAGCTGGGGCGAAACGGCTTCCGGTCAGAAGCCCAACCTTGTCAAGGTTAGCTCCCCGAAAGAAATCCACGGTGCTGTCCTGAATGTCATCAAGGCACGTCTGTCAGGCGATGCCTACACGCCGCCAGCGGCAACAGCCAAAACGACAGCGCCATCTTCAGCACCCTCTCCCTGAGGAACGATTTTATCTATCAATAAAAAATGCCCCTCATGAAGAGGGGCATTTTTTTAGCCTCTAAAATTTACTAAGCCGGTTTGGGAGAATTTTTTTTCTTCTGCTTGGCGCCCTCTGCAGCGGTAGATAGCGCTTTGCCGACGATGTCCTTAATCTGCGGATCCAGCTGAGGCGTTGCCGCAATGCGTTCAAGCTGCCCGACCATCAGCTTCTGGCGCTGATCGTCAAAACGGCTGAACTGTGCCAGACCGTTTATAATACCAGTCGCCGTATGCGCGTTTACATCGTTCAGACTGATAATGACGTCAGCCAGCAATTTATAACCGGAACCATCCTTATTGTGAAAGGCATCCGCGTTGGCGGTGAAGCCCGCCATCAGCGCGCGAACCTTGTTCGGGTTAGTGAGATCGAAGACCTTGTCTTTCATCAGTTCGCGGACACGCCCAACGGCATCTCCGGTTGCCGCCTGCGCCGACACGGTCAGCCATGTGTCCATCACATTGGTGTTGCTCTTGTACGTCTGGTAGAAGCTTTCCAACGCATTCGCGCCTGCATCACCTGGTCGGAGCGCCAGAACGGTGAGACCGCCCAGCTTTTCAGTCATGTTTGTTGACTGCAGATACTGTTGCCATGCGGCTGTGCCCATGGCCGGCGCCTCAAGTTTACCAAGGAAGCGGAGAGCTGTGTTATGCAGTTCACGGCGCCCCATTTGCTCGGAGTTTACGTCGTATTTTTCTCCCGCAGGAGTAGCTGTTTCTGTATAAATCTCCGAAAACTCATCCTTGAAAGTCTCCGCCAAGGTTTTGGATACAAACTTCGTTACAGCCGTGGCTGATTCCGGGTTGAATTGCTTGAGATCGCGCGTGAAGTTCGGCAGGCTTAGCATGCGCGAAGAGAACGCCTGATCGCCGTCAAGAGCTCCCGCAAGATTGGCCGCATAGGCATCAACGACTTCCTGCGGCAGCTTGAGCGGCTTTTCGTCATCGTAATCCTTGAGCAAATTACACATCGTCTTCGACATGAACTGCTGGCAAGCGTCAAAACGGTTGAAGGGATCGGAGTCATGAGCCATACGGAAGACCAGTTCCTTATCCGATGGTTGTGTTGTGATCTTCACCGGTGCCGAGAAGTCGCGCAGAATGGATGGAACAACAGGGCCATTGACGTTCTTGAACACAAACGTCTGCTCACCTTCCGTGAAGTTCAGCAGGCGTGTTGTCTCCGCCTTACCTTTATCGCCATCCATGACAAGTGGTATATCCTTTCCGCTTTCGCCGATCAGGCCTATCTTGACGGGGATATGCATAGGCTTCTTGCCACTGGCGGGCTGGCCCGGTGTTGATGGCATCGTCTGCTTCAGTTTCAACGTATAGGTCTTGGCCTCTGCATCGTATTTGCCTTCGTATGACACTTCCGGTGTTCCCGACTGGCTATACCAGAGACGGAACTGCGTCATGTCTATGCCGGACACATCCTGCATATTGTCGATGAAATCATCAACCGTCACGGCCTGTCCATCAAACTTGTTGAAATAGCTATCCATCGCCTTGCGCCACATATCATCGCCGAGGATCGTGTTCATCATTCGCAGCACTTGCGCGCCCTTCTGGTAGACAGTCGGCGAGTAGATATTCTCAAACGCCTCTACGCGTTCTGGACGGACGCAGTGCGCCGTCGGGCCGGCATCTTCACGGAACTGGACGTCCCGCAGATAGGTGGCGTTATCAATCGTCTGGATGGCGGCGGAGTTCATATCTGACGCAAACTGCTCGTTGCGCAGTTCGGTCAGGCTCTCTTTCAGGGATATCTCGAACCAGTCGCGTACCGTCACGCGGTCGCCGGTCCAGTTGTGGAAATATTCGTGGCCGACAACCGTCTCTATGCGCAAAAGCTGTGTATCTGTTGATGTTTCCGGGCTGCCGCAAAGATCCTTGATATTGAAAACGATAGCGCCCTTGTTCTCCATCGCGCCCATGTTGAACTTCTCGAGGCCGATAAGGTGCAAGGTGTCGAGATCGTATTCACGGCCATATTTCTTCTCATCCCATTCCATCGCTTTCTTGATGGAGCGCATGGCCCAGGCGACTTTATCCTCATATCCCGGCGGCACGACGATGCTCAGGTCAACTTTTTTACCGGACATGGTCGTGAATGTGTCCTTCACAACCTTCATATCGCCCGCAATTGTGGCGAAAAGATAACTCGGCTTCGGAAACGGGTCGACCCAGGTGATGCGGTGACGTCCGTTACCGAGATATTCAGTCTTCTCAAGATCACCGTTGCCGTTGGAAATCATCACGGGGTATTTTTTCTTGTCAGCCTCGAGCGTCGTGGTGAATTTTGCGAGATTATCCGGGCGATCAAGAAAATACGTTATGCGGCGGAACCCCTGCGACTCGTTTTGAGAGCCAATAATGTCACCCGACTTGTAGATGCCCATCAACGCCGTATTGGCTTCAGGGTTAATTTCATTGACGATTTCAAGTTCAAATCGGCCTGGCGGCGGGCGCTTGATGATCAGCTGTTTGTCATCGACAAGAAAATCTTCACGGTCAAGGTCGCGCCAAGTTCCGTTTTCCTTGATCTTCACACTGACAAGGTCCATTTCCTCGCCCTGCAGCACCAGCGGGCCGCCTTTAACGTCCGATACAGGATTGCCCTCTACAACCATGCGGTTGCGCACCTGCGTGTCCGTGTCATCAAGATTGATGTAAAGATCGGCATCAGTGATTCTGTAGGCATCGGGGCGGTAATCGCTGCGGATCTGGTCGTTGTGCTGGTGGTTGAATAAAAAATCTTTCGGTGCCATGGGAGTGCCTCCTAATTATTAGACATAATTATTTATTATGGAACAAATATAACTTAGTGACCTATAAAAAGTCAATATTATATTCCATATAATATACTTTAATATATTATATAATATATTCAATATGTTGGGAGAATAAAGCTTCCCTGTTTTCTATTTTTTGGGAGACTTTTTCTTTGTGTCAACAGCTTCACCTGCGGACGATCCTTCTTTTTCTGAAGGATTGCGACCCTTATCTGAGGCAGATCCTCGGTTCCACGTCGCCATATCCATGAAGCGGGACTGCATATCGGTCCACATGGCAAGATTGCGCTCGGTTAAGTCCTGCATGATCTGCAGGGGCGAACCAATGATGTTGCCCATCTGGTCCTGGAAGCGTTTTTGCTGCTCGCCAAACATCTTGAGATTCTTATCAAGGAACTCGCCAAATAACGCCTGCGAGCTGTCATCATAAAACCGGATAAAACGGGTCAGCATGTCCGTCGTGAAGATAGGGGTCGCGCCGCCTTCCTGCTCGGTAATGATCTGCACCAGAACAGTACGCGTGATATCCTCGCCGCTCTCGGCATCCACTACCTTGAAATCCTCGCCCGCACGAATAATTTTTAGCACATCCGCAATTGTGATGTATGTGCTTTTCTCGGTGTCATAGAGGCGGCGGTTCGGATATTTTTTGATAACACGCATTGATGCGTTTACTCCATAAAGTGGCCGCCATTGGTGGCGAGGTTAGCGCCGGTGATAAAGCCCGACTCTTCGGATACAAGGAACGAAACGACATGAGCAACATCATCCGGCGTACCAAAACGTCCAATAGGAATTTGCGCGACGATGCTGTTACGGACATTTTCAGGCACGGCGGCAACCATTTCAGTCTCGATATAGCCGGGTGAAATAGTGTTGACAGTAACGCCTTTTCTGGCGACTTCGAGCGCCAGAGCCTTGGTAAACCCATGCATGCCGGCCTTTGCCGCTGCAT
>PLXM01000035.1:0-489 GCA_003153235.1 Rhodospirillales bacterium | reverse complement strand
TGCCATTGTTCATGCGTCATCTTGCGCAAGCTGGAATCGCGCGTAATGCCCGCGTTGTTGACAAGAACCTGAATGGGTCCCAGCTCCTGCACAACAGCTTTCACCATCTTCTGGCTGTCTTCAAAACTGGCCACGTCGCACTTGTAGAGGTGGAAGGTGAAGCCTTGCTTTTTCATCTCAGCTTCCCACTCACGGGCTTTTTCCTCATTGCGGTAGGTGGTGGCGACAACATGCCCCTGCCGCGCCAGCTTTTTGCAAATTGCTGTACCGATTCCGCCTGTGCCGCCCGTAACAAGAACTACACGTTTTACGGGCTGGCTTGCCGGTGATGCCGACGCAGGATTTTGGGAAGGATCACTTGCTTTTGAAGGTTTCGAAGGCGCAGACATGTAATTGAATCCTCTTATAACCAAATAGACAGCTAATTTGTTAATATATTGCTAAAAAACCTCTTTCAAGCTGCGTTTTTCGCTGGTCTTTTATAGGGCT
>PLXM01000104.1 GCA_003153235.1 Rhodospirillales bacterium | reverse complement strand
GGCCGGAGCCGATGACGACGACATCAAACATTTCTGACATGGAAAGCCTTCCGCTGAAAATTGGTTTTTCACTTTAGCTGAAAGGCCTTATGATTTCGAGTCATTCAGATTATTGGCGTGCCGGGTTTATATTTTCCGTAATAAATTTGACAAAAATGCGAATCGCCATTACAACCAACTATCGGCGTTTCTTAGCAGCTGCCGCAGACGTTATCCTGAAAAGCGATCGTGTCAAAGTTTAAAGGGGCCCTTCCGTAACAGAAGCCGGCCCCTTTTTCTTTGCTTTGATTTTTGCGGGCATCCATATAGTATGTGTCGGTTAATTGACTATGTCTTTTGAAAAGATGTGACCGCGCGGCTTTGCCGCCGCAATCGTGAAAACGAGGCCACTGATTTGATAAGGGTATAACGCCTTAATGCGGAGACGTGGCCGAGTGGCTGANNTGGAAGCGTGGCTGAGTGGTTGAAAGCACCTGATTCGAAATCAGGCATAGGGGAAACCCTATCGGAGGTTCGAATCCTCTCGTCTCCGCCATTTACTATTCGATGCTTTTCTCAAAGCTGGGCCTTTACCTGCATAAACAGCTGTCGGGTTTTTATGAGCCCGGCTGATTTCACAGCCTTGGTGCGCAGCTCCTGATCCACATGCGCCCGAGAAGCTGCCTAACACCCGTATGCAGCGTGACGTGCGTATTTTCCCTTCCTAATAAGAAATAGATGTATAGGGACAAGCTTGTAAAAAAGTCTTGTGAAATTTCACAAAGATAATATTGGGAAATTTCTACGCTTCTCATTCTTAAGAAAGTTTGAAAGAATCCCGCAAGTAACTTACTGAAATGATTACGGGGCATGGATAACTTTAAGACACGGCTGCAGTTCTATATGATCAAGGCAGGGTTCAACCCTACCAGCCTCGCCAAGAGAGCTGGCTTAAACACGACTGCCATAAGAGACATTCTCAAGCACCCTGGAACGCCAAATCCCAGAATTGATACTTTTATCAAACTCTGCGCGGCGTTGGGTCTGGAGCCCCATCAGCTATCATTGGACTTTGCCAATTTATATTCTGCGCGGCATCTTGAACTGCTGCAGAGTATAGACGAATCAAGTGAAAGAAATAAAAAGCTCGGCAAAGACCCCGCTCAGGAACAAAATCAGAAAAAATAAAATCCGCTTTTAGCTTTATATTTCAAAGCAATAGAGCGGACCCATATGGCAAAGACAGCCTGAAAACGCAAAGATTTGCCGTTTTGCGGGAAATTTGCCCCCGCGCGGAGTTAGCTGTAGTCTATACCCCCTGTCATTTACCTCACCTCGTTTAAGAGAAGCCCATGCCCTCCGATATTGAAATAGCCCAGAAGGCAAAAATGCAGCGTATCCCGAAGATGGCCGCAGAAAAGCTGGGGATTGCGGAAGAACATTTGCAGTCTTACGGGCATTACAAAGCCAAAGTATCGCTGGATTATATCAGCAGCCTGAAAGATAAACCGGATGGAAAATTGATTCTGGTGACAGCCATCAGCCCCACGCCCCCCGGTGAAGGCAAGACAACAACCACAGTAGGGTTAGGCGACGCGCTGAACCATATCGGCAAAAAAGCCGCGATCTGTATCCGCGAGCCTTCGCTCGGCCCCGTGTTCGGCATGAAGGGCGGTGCGGCGGGCGGCGGTCATGCGCAGGTGGTGCCTATGGAAGACATCAACCTGCATTTCACCGGCGATTTTTCTGCGATAGCTTTGGCCAACAACCTGCTGGCCGCGCTGATTGACAATCACATCCATCACGGCAACGCGCTGGAGATAGACGTGCGCCGCATCGTCTGGAAACGCGTCATGGACATGAATGACCGCGCACTGCGCGATATTACCGTCGCGCTTGGTGGCACAGGCAACGGTTATCCGCGTCAGGATGGGTTCGACATCGTGGTGGCTTCCGAAGTCATGGCCATTTTCTGCCTGGCAACATCTCTTGAAGACCTGAAAAACCGCCTCGGAAATATTGTTGTGGCTTACACCCGTGCGCAGAAGCCGGTTCATGCGCGCGACTTACACGCGCATGGCGCGATGACCGTGCTGCTGCGCGACGCTTTGGCGCCGAACCTTGTGCAGACACTAGAGAACAATCCAGCATTCATCCATGGCGGCCCGTTTGCGAACATCGCACATGGCTGCAATTCCGTCATCGCCACCCAAACAGCCCTGAAGCTCGCCGATTATGTGGTGACTGAAGCAGGCTTTGGCGCCGATCTTGGCGCAGAAAAATTCATTGATATCAAATGCCGTAAAAGCGGGCTGCGGCCCTCTGCCGCCGTTGTCGTCGCCACGGTACGCGCGATAAAATATCATGGCGGCGCAGGCCTTAAAACAATTACGCAGGAAAATCTGGATGCTCTTGATAAAGGCATGGTCAATCTGGAGCGTCATGTCGACAATGTGCAGCGCGTCTACGGCGTTCCCTGTGTGGTCGCAATCAACCACTTCACTAGCGACACGAAGGTTGAAGTCTCCATGATCGAGGCGCGCATGGCGGCACTGGGCGTTAAAGTTGTGCTGGCGACACACTGGGCTGACGGTGGCGCAGGCGCGGCTAACCTTGCAAGAGCCGTAGTCGACCTGTGTGAAAAGAAATCCGCCCCCTCATTCGTTTATGAAGATCACGACAGCCTGTGGGACAAGGCCACGAAAGTGGCGCAGAAAGTTTACCGCGCGTCTGGCGTCTCGGCCGATGCCAAGGTGCACACGCAAATCAAAAAGCTGCAGGAAAACGGTTATGGACACTATCCCGTCTGCATCGCCAAGACGCAATATTCATTCTCCACCGATACACAGCTGCGCGGTGCGCCCGAGGGTCATGTGATCGATATACGTGAGATCAGGCTGGCGGCGGGTGCTGAATTTATCGTGATGGTCTGCGGCGATATCATGACGATGCCCGGACTGCCGAAGGAACCTTCCGCCAACCACATCGATCTGGTTGATGGCAAGATTGTGGGACTATTTTAATGATGCCCACAAACCAGATCCAGAACATCGTCCACAAGCTTCCCAAAAACTTTATTTGGGGAACGGCAACCTCGTCCTATCAGGTCGAAGGCGCATCTTTTACCGATGGCAAAAAGGCCAGCATCTGGGATGATTTCGTGCGCGTGCCCGGGAACATAAAAAACGGCGATACCGCTGATACCGCATGCGACCAGTACCACCTTTACCGCGACGACATCGCCCTGCTCGCCGACATGGGGGTGAATGCCTACCGCTTCTCGATCAGTTGGCCGCGGCTTCTGCCGGAAGGTACAGGCACGGTCAACATGAAGGGCGTTGACTTCTACAAACGCCTGCTCGACGAGCTGCACAAAAAAAATATCACACCCTATGCCACGCTTTATCACTGGGATCTGCCCGCCGCGCTGCAGAAAAAAGGCGGCTGGCCGAACCGTGACATTCTCGGCTGGTTTGAAGAATATACGGATGCGGTCATCAAACATCTTGGCGCGGATATTCCGAATTTTATCGTTCTTAATGAGCCTGCCGTTATCGCCTATGTCGGCCATTACGAAGGTATTCACGCGCCAGGGATTAAAAGCGCTAAAGCGATGTATGCCACAATGCACCACCTGAATATGGTTCACGGGAAAAGTTACCGGCAGATCAAGGCGGCATTACCCAAATCAAATGTCGCCTCCACCTATACGCACTTTCCCATTTACCCCGTTGATGATACGCCCGAAAGCGCAAAGGCCGCCGAGCTGATGATGTCCATCTGGTCGGATGGATTCTTCAGCCCGTTATTCAAAGGAGAATATCCAAAGAATATTATTGACGCAGTTTCGCCCTATATAAAAGCCGGCGATCTTGAAATCTGTCGCACACCCGGGGACTTCCTCGGCATCAACCACTACTGCCCCGATTACGCCAAGCCGGTGAATGAAGACATTCCCGCGCGTCTGACTTTCGCGCACAACGCAGGAAAAATAGACCCGATCGGCACAACTGACCTCGGATGGCCGATTGTGCCTAAAGGATTATATGACGCGCTCATCGATTTAAAAGACCGCTACAACCCTAAACGCATCATCATCACCGAAGGCGGGGGCGCCTTCAACGATGCGCCGGACAAAGACGGAAAAATTCACGACCAGCGCAGGATTGATTACTACGCGGCATACCTCGAAGCAGCCCTGAAAGCCCGCGAAGACGGCGTGCCGCTCGAAGGCTACTTCGCCTGGTCATTCCTTGATAACTTTGAGTGGGCGGAAGGCTTCGGCCCGCGCTTCGGTCTTGTGTATGTGGACTACCTCGACAAACTGAAACGCATGCCCAAGGACAGCTTCTTCTGGTTCAGAGAACTCATCCGGCAGACAAAGTTAATTTCCTGAGATTTTATTGGGCTATTGCTGTATTTTGCAGGCGTTGCAGGTGAGTTATACCTGCAGGATCCCCCTGATTCGCCGCTGCCTGATACCATTTTTTTGCTTCAGTTAAATCCTTTTTGACCCCATCACCCTGCTCGTAATGAACACCGAGGGCATTTTGAGCGACGACATGTCCCTGTGCGGCCGCCTTGAGATACAAGTCCATTGCGGTTTTAAAGTCCTGTTTTACACCCCAGCCTTTATCATAGAGGGAACCCAGCAGATATTCCGCTTCTGCATCCCCTCTTTTGACGGCGGGCTTTAAAGCAACCAGAGACTTCCTGAACCATTTTTTTGCTTCTGTAATACTTTTAGAAACACCCTGACCTGACCAATAAAACCCTCCAAGGCGAACTTCTGCGGCAATATGCCCTTGCTCCGCTGCTTTTTGATACCAGCTTTTTGCTTCAGCCAGATTGTTTTGAGACTCATTAATGAACCCGATCTGAAACTGCGCTTCTGCATCTCCTTTGCTGGCAGCCGCCTGTAGAGAAAATATTTCTGATACCGAAGGAGTTTTTGTTATCGACACAGAGGAGGGTGGCAGGAGAGATTCCGTTGTCGCAGCGGCTGCATCAGGATCAGCCCAGCTGTTCGTTGCATACAAAATCCACCCCCACGCGAAAATGGAAGTAATGAACACGATGACAAAAAGAAGTCTCTCGTTTTTGTGTACAAGCTTGCCCATTGATTCCTCTAGTATCCCCAAAGCAGGATTAGAGGATATATGACTTTGGTTAATGAAGCTCTAATTAGACATAAAGCTATCTGGATTATTTTTATAAACTCACAGGGTTTCAATACAGGGTGCGTGTCACTGTCAGTCAGACAAAACTCAATAAAGGGGTCATTTTATGATAAATCTTATCCACTCATACGTTCCAAAAATTGCCATAGCAGCTGTTATTGGCGGAATTTGTCTGGCTCAGCCGGCTTTCTCCGATGATGCGGCTCCGGCAACGGACGCCAAACCTGCCACCATGAAACATGAGAGCGGCAAGCAGCGCGTCGAAGAGCGTATCAAGGCGCTGCACGAAAAGCTCGGCATCACCGCCGATCAGGAAACAAAATGGACGGCCGTTGCCAAAGTGATGCGCAAAAACGAAGCCGAGCTGCATGCACTGGTGGAAAAACGCCATGCAACGGAGAATGCCAGCGCTGTTGATGACCTGAAATCCTATCAGGCTATCGCTGAAGCCCATGTGCGCGGCATCAAGAAGCTGATCCCCGTTTTTGAAGACCTCTACAACAGCATGTCGGACGACCAGAAAAAGAACGCTGATGACGTATTTGGCAAGTTCGAAGGCCACGACGGACATCAGAGCCCGAAGGCTAATGCCCCGAGCGCGGCACAGTAGGGGAATGATACCTATGAAAAATTCAGTAACCTTCCGCACGATGATCGCCTTGGCAGCCGCCATTGGCCTATTCTCTGCGGGTATCACCGCAGCGCATGCCGACGAATGGCATGACCATGAAAAGCAGGCGCACGACTGGCATGACAGGCACTACCATCATGATGGCCATCACCATGATCATGACCGTCATGACAGACCGGTTATCGTTGAAGAACCGAATGTCGTCTATGCGCCGCCAGTAATTGTTGAGCCGCCGCCACCTCCGGTGATTTACGATTCATCCGATGATGCGCCATCAGGCTTAAACATCGTCATCCCGATTAATATCCACTAATCTGGACCATTGCAAAAAATTAATTGGCGCTTGATACACATTCAATTCCGGCAGCGCTAGTTTTAGACTGGGACTATCGCTTATACACCGTCAACTCTTTTAAGTGAAAGGACTCTCAAATGAAAAAACTCATGATCGCCGCAGTATTCGGCGCAATGGCCGTGTCTTCTGCTTCGTATGCGCAAGATCTCGGGCAGCAAATGAACAACGACTCAAACCAGATCCAGCAAAACCATAGAAACGTGGACCAGCAGCGTCAGGATATTCATCATGACAATTCCGTGATCAATCAGGACCGCCAGAACATTGGCGCGGACCAGCAGCAGATCAATCAGGACCGTGCGGTTGAACACCAGGACTGGAAGAATGGCGACAAAGCCGGCGCACGCGCCGAACAGCAGCAAATCAACGGTGATAAAGGCGCCATCCATCACGACGAACACCAGATCGGTAAAGAAGAGCACCGCAAGCGCAAGCACCGTGAAAAAATCCATCACGATAAACACCAGATCCATCATGACAGGCATCAGATCCACCATGACGAGCATAAAGAACACGAACATCATGAAGATCATGATCACCATGAAGACGGCGGAATGCACTGATAGCTAGCGCTTAGAATACTACCGAAGGAAGAAAGGGGCGGTCCCTTAAGAACCGCCCCTTTTGTTATTGATTTTTTAGTGTATTACGACGGCTGCGGCGGTCTAACCTTAAGGGCAGGCTTGGCCGTTGCGGGATCAGTCGGTACTTCCACGGGTTGATACTTGCAGACCTTTTGAAAAGCCTTCGTCATGATCTTCACACGGCGGGTATTGGACGGGTGATCAAGAAACATTTCCTTGAAAAGCGAAGTCTTTTGGCCTGCTGTCGGCTCAATAGCGGCAAAGGCGCTTTTTGCGCTGTCCAGATCGCGGGTGATATAAAGACCGTTACGGTCTGCACGCTGCTCGACTGTGCGCAAACCAAAGTTATTTAAGGCACGTCCGGCGAGAGTTGCGCCCGCAATAATGCCGACGCTGGCAAGTCCGCCAGCGAGGATTGGCAGGCTTGCACCAAACAAAGCGACACCGCCAGCGGTAAGGCTACCCCAAAATAGTGCACGGGGAACTTTCTGAAGCACGACGCGCGCGGCAATACTCAATGTCCTGTTATCTTTGGCCTGCAGGTGCGACATTTCATGAGCTGCTATAAAACGGAGTTGATCCTCGGAGAGGCCGTTATTAAGGGCCTCCTTTGTCGTGATGATCGTGTTCGCACCAGGTAGGGCTGCAAATATGCTCTTTACAGCCTGATTCCTGAGTTCTCCCTTAAATATCCAGCGAAGGCCGAAGGGAAGAGCAGATTTAGCTAAAGTTTTGTCGTCTACCGTGAAAATCTTTGGCGCTTCTTTCCGACCCATCTGTTTGCTGATCTCGGCCGTGATACGCGACGCTGGCGCATCATCAGGAACAGCTTCCCATGTGCCTTTTTTTACGGCGCTATTGATAGCCATCCGGCGATAGGCCGGTATTGAAAAAAGTCTTCCGGCACCGTAATTGAGTAAGGCAATCCCGCCCGCTGCAGCGAGCGCAACTGGGTTAAGGGCAACAGCCAGCCCGGCACCGAATACAGCCAATCCCGCTGCTGCACTTGTAGTTGTAACAACGCGATCTCTTGGTGTTACATATTTCCACCTTTTCTGTGCCATTTCGAATCTCCCTCTACATTGAATGTATTTGCATCCTATATTATTCATAATAAATAGTCAATAAAGAATTGTCATATTATATATGTGTGGCTTATTATTTAAAATATATAATAATTTCAATAACTTAAACAATATGCGCTACTTCATCATTTTGGAGCATCGCGTAATGATACCGCTTTACGCGAGACCGTGAATCGATAGGATAGCTGCATGATGAAAAGCAAACTCACACTTCCCCTGATCGTGATTTTTTTGTGCGGACTGATGCGTCCCGCTCTAGCGGATAACCAGTTCAGCCTTGGCGTGGAAGGATTCCGCGACTATTACCGCGAGAGCGAAGTGTGGGACAACACCAATTACGGCGGAATCAATGCCGGCTACACCTATACGAATAAGGGCCATTACTTCCTCGGTGTTGACGGGCGCTTCGCCTACGGCAAGGACAACTATACATCTATCAGCGACGGCGTCTCTTCCGGCAGTCCGCAGTATGAAGCCGAGATGCGCCTGCGCGGCGGGCCAATATTCTCCCTGCCCTCCGGTGTGATACAGCCCTACACGGGTGTTGGCGGCCGCTTTTTCTACGATAACTCCAATGGCTCGACGACGAGTTTTGGCTCGGTCGGTTATGACCGGCGCATCGGACAACTATATGTGCCTTTCGGCGTTACAGTGCATGTACCACTCGATGTCTGGACTTTCTCACCCACACTTGAATACGACGACCTGATAAAAGGCTGGGTCAATTCGCGCTTGCAGAACGACGGCGGCTTCAACATCAGCAACAGGCAGTACAGCGGCTATGGCGTGCGCAGCGAGATGATGTTCGACAAGAACATGGGAAAATACACATTGGAACTCGGTCCCTTCGTGCGCTTCTGGGACGTTCAGGATTCCAATACCTATGTAGCGCCGGACGCCTCCGAATGGGACGAGCCGCACAACACACGGCTGCAAATCGGCTTTACGGTTCGCGCACTTTATTAAAAAGATACTCCGAAATGGCGGATCAGACTGAATCCGGCTGGATTTCGTTACCAACTTTGCGCGCACGGGCGGTTTTGTCGAGGTTGATACCGAGACTCAGTCCTGCGGCGATCAGCGCATTCCATCCGGCCATCATCTGGATATAGGCGTTAAACCCGTCCAACAAGGGAATTTTAATTGTTGGAAACGGCGTATCAAACGAGCTGATGGCTATGACGGTCACCCCTGCCCTGTCTTTGAGGACCTCGCGGTATTTGTCGATTTCTTCTTTAAAAGGTTCAATCAGTACAACGGTTTCACCACGCTGCATCACTTCTTCAACGCCATGCAGAACATATGTGCCTTCGAGATAGCAGCTCTTCTTGCGCACAACCTCGTTGGCCAGCAGGGTCAGCTCTTCCGCAACGCCATTGTTGCGCCCGCAGAAATAAATCAGAGATGCGGATTTTATATGTTCGATGATTTCCGGCGCGACGGCCCGCGTCAGAACATACTCGCAGCTGTCGGCGGCTTTGGCCTGATTTTTCCACTCGTCGCCGCGCAGCAGGGACTGATAAACGAGTGCCTGCTCGACTGTGCTCTTCGTGGCGGCGGTGGCTTTTTCTACACCGCAGGTCAGCAGCCTGACATCATCAACTGTTTGCGTAAGCTTGCTGCCCGTCGCTGCCGTAATGCCGTAAGCCGTCACGCCATCGCGCTTCAGTTTTTCCATCAGCGTGATCAGCTCGCGTGTTCGCCCGCTGTTACTGGCGCCAATGACAATAAAATCTTTCAGGTCATACTCCGCCGCCTGACGTGCTCCCTGCGTGTAGATACGCCATGAGATATTGCGGCGCAGGGCAAGGTCCATCAAATTTCTGGCAGGAAAAATTCGGCTCGCCCCTTCGCCGGTCAGAAACAGACCGCCCTTGCGGTCGATAGCCTCCGCCCAGCCCGACGCACGGCTGCCGTCAAAGCGGCGCATGATGCCGGGCGTTTCCAGCATTTCATTAACGATAGAGTAAGAAGACCCCGAGAGCATGGTTGGACCCCGCAATATTTTCCGATTCTATACCGCAAAATTGTGGTAGTCTAGCTCCATGAAAATATGCATCGTTTCACCTCACCTTGATGACGCGATCCTCTCCTGCGGCATCTTTATGCAGCGCCGCGTGGCGGCGGGAGATGAGGTCTTTTCGCTCAATATTTTTACGGCGGGGACAAATGCCTCCACCCGTAAAAAGGAAGAGCGGCTGGCAGAAGAGAAAATCGGTGCACGTCCGTTTTTCCTTGATGAACTAGATGCCCCCGACCGGAATCCGCTTTACAAATCCACCCAGAAACTGTTCTTCGGCCCCATGGACGATGTTCCGGAGCAGTTCATTACCCGCGTAGAGGGCGAAGTCAACGGCATCCTGACGCAATACAAGATCGATGCCGCCTATTTCCCGCTGGCGGCAGGAACGCATATCGACCACCGGATTGCCCATGCCGTGGGTATGCGCATCAAAAACGTGAAGGTGAAGTTTTATGAAGACCGGCCTTACATTCTCTGGCCGGGTGTGCTGCAGGGGCGCATGAACCAGATCGGCAGCGACGCCAGCCTGGCGCATGTGACCGAGCAGATGATGCTGGACGCCCTTCATTCGTACCATTACCTCAAGTATTTTGTGCCCGACGGCGCTTATCAAAAAGATAGTCTGCCGCTTTACTTCGCCGCGCTTAACAAGAAATCTGCAAAAAACCTCAAGTCAAAAAGCGAAACAATCGTGGCAACAGAAGCAGAGACCAGAAAACTTTACGATTGCCTGCACCTTTACGAAAGCCAGATGAAATTCATCTATACAGATTACGATAACTTCATAAAAGACAACACGGCTTATGAGCGCGCCAATTCCGGTAAGACTGTTTACGCCGAAAGATTCTGGACGTTCAGGAAATCATAACTTGCGGCGTTTTTTAAGGCTCTCGACAGTCATCAAAACCACGGATTGAGATGGCGTCATTTTTTCCGCCTCATAGAACAGCTGGTAGCAAATCTCCTCATAAGAGAAGCCGAGGATATTCTGGTGATGCAGGAGATAGGCCACATAACGGATGGCGCGGTCGACCAGCTTTTTGTTACTCGGCTTGACCCATGTCATTACGTTGCTCTCGTACCTGCCGTATCGTCCCATCACCAGTGTAGAATGCATATTCAGTGCAAGCTTCAGGAAGAGATGCTCGAACAGTGGATGCAGCCCCCTCACATTTACATTACAATTTAGTGATCCAAGCGTAAAACTCATCTCATCGCCCTGACGGCTGATGACAAAGCGATGCAACCTTTTAGGCGAAACAAGCGTTTCACGCTGCTGCAGGGCTTTCGCCGAAAAATCAAACCCCATCAGCCGTGCACGGCCCGAGACTGCTGCCAGTTCTTCCCATTCGATTGTCAGCGGTGCGCGTAATAGTATCGTTTTCCACGCATCCTCAGAATCTTTGGCCTGCGGCAGACTTAAATATGATAGCGCCGGAATACGCGATGGATTATTCTGGTTTTCAAA
>PLXM01000062.1 GCA_003153235.1 Rhodospirillales bacterium | reverse complement strand
GTGGAGGGGGTTGGATTTGAACCAACGTAGACATACGTCGGCAGATTTACAGTCTGCTGCCATTGACCGCTCGGCCACTCCTCCACAAAGAAACAACTATCTTTCACAGGGTAATTAAGGTAAATTGCCCCGAACTTCCAAGGAAAGATCAAGACATATGTCACAAAAAGAAGAAGATTTCCAGTCCAAACCGCGCCGCGGGGGACAAAAATTCGGCGGGCGCGATGAAGGCCGTGGTAGCGGGGGCAAGTCCCATGGACGTCCAGAAGGGCGCAGCTTTGGTGAAAGAAATGAAAGGGATAGACCCCCTCGTTCCTTTGACCGTGATGCCCGCCCCCCGCGCCGTGACAGAGATGGCGCAAAAGGTGACAACCCCTATAAGAAGCGCGAATTCAGTGGCGAAGGCCGCAGAGACTTCAGTGATAAACCCCGCAGGGATTTTGGTGACCGTGATTCTCGTCCGCCACGTAGCCGCGACTTCGGCGACAAACCCCGTAGGGACTTTGGCGATCGTGACGCCCGCCCCCCGCGCAGCCGCGATTTCGGTGATAAGCCTTATAAGAAACGTGAATTTGGCGGCGGCGAAGGCCGCAAGGATTTTAAATCCGAAGGTCGCAGGGATTTCGGGGACAAACCCCGCAGAGATTTTGGTGATAAACCTCGTAGGGACTTTGGTGACCGCGATTCCCGTCCGCCACGTGACCGCGACTTCAGCGACAAGCCTTATAAGAAACGCGAATTCGGCGGTGAAAAGAGTTTCGACGATAATAAGAAGCCATTCAACAAAGAAAAGCGTTCTGACCGCCCGCAGAAGAGCTTCGAGCGCTACGACGAACCTCGCGTTAAAAAGGATTTCGGCGCCAGATTGAAATCTGACCGCCCCTCATACGGCGCCCCCTCCTCGGCCTATCTCTATGGCATCCATGCCGTAACACAGGCCTTGCTGAACCCGAAACGCATTCACCAGCGATTGCTCTGCACACATAAAGGTTATGAATCTCTGCAAGATGCCTGGAAAGAAGCGGAGAGCGAAAATATCGCCCTCCCCGAGGTTACTTACGTCGAGAAGGAAGATCTGGAACGCCTGCTGCCGCGCGACGCCGTACATCAGGATATACTGCTGGACAGCCAGCCGCTGCTGGATGTTTTTCTCGTTGATATCCTTGTCGATGTGCCGGACAACGCGCTTGTGCTGGTGCTGGATCAGGTGACAGACCCGCATAACGTCGGGGCAATCCTGCGTTCCGCTACAGCCTTCGGCGCTATCGGCGTCGTCATGCAGAAACTCCATGCGCCGGAAACCACCGGCACGCTGGCAAAATCCGCTTCCGGCGCGGTCGAACATGTACCGCTGATCCGCGAAGTAAACCTGAGCCGCGCACTGGAGCAGCTCAAGGAAGCAGGTTTCTTCTGCATCGGACTCGATGAAGAAGGCAAGCAGCCCCTCGCCAAGCTGAAGTTGACAGGAAAAATAGCGCTGGTACTCGGCGCCGAAGGCTCAGGCCTGCGCCGCCTTGTGGCCGAAAACTGCGACGAGCTGGTAAAACTGCCCACACAAGGGCCTATTGGCAGCCTGAACGTCTCTAATGCCGCGGCAGTGGCTCTATATGAGCTTATTAGAACGTCATAAATTTGCCTAAAATACTGGCTGAATACCCCCAAATTTGCAGGGGTTTTTAGCTATTTGTTCAGCATGTCGCGCTATAATCAAACTGTATCCTGAAATGGAGTACTACAATGACGGCAGTGATCAGACGCGACAATAAGGTCGCTCAGTTTCTTAAATCGGCAAGCGCTAGCATCGTTGTGCTGGTTCCATCGCTGATAGCGGGTATGTACCTGATGGACAACCGATTGCCGCTGCAAGAGCCGTTCATAATCTCCTACCTGATCCTGATCCTGTCCGCGATTAACCTTGCTCTGGTTATCATGATGGAGCCATACCGCCGCGATTATTGCAAGATGACATCGCCTGCGCTTGCCAGCGTCATTGCCGTTGTCCTGCTCTTCGCCATGACAGAGTCCCTGAACAGGTTTTATCTGCATCTTGGATATAACGCCCTGACGCCCTTCGTTATCGCCTGTCTCTCACTTGTTTACATGACTATTGTTCTGGAGAAAAGCATTGTGATGAAACTCTATCTCAGCCTTAACAGCGTTTCCGTCATGGCTCTCTGGGCGCTGGGTTCGATCGATAAATTCACGATGCCGTTCTAGCAACAGGGTCGCTATGAAGTTTTAAAAAACGTCAGCAAAAGCGAAACAACTTCATTATCCTCTGCAGGAGGCACGGGTTCCTGTCCCGTGATCCAGTTAAAGATATCCGGATCGCTATTATTGAGAAACCGCTCATAGTTTGCCAGCTGCTGCTCATCATACTGCGGAATCTGCGCTTCAGCGAACTTGCCCAGCAGCAAGTCAATCTCGCGCGTGCCGCGGTGCCAGCTGCGAAAAATGAGCCGCTTTCGCTTTATGGATATGTTGTCTTCGGGTGTGTCCTGAGGCATGATGGAGCAGCATAAGACACCAGCAAGATTCATCAAGGAAAATCCGTGACACGACCCTTTGTTCTTGATCCTCTCTTCCAATCGACAAAGGCTGTTTCAGGCATCGGCCCGCGCCTGACAAAACTGTTCGAAAAAATTGCCGGTGCACGCATTGTGGACCTGTTCTGGCTGCTACCGTCCGGCATTATCGACCGCCGCTATGCGCCAAAAATTGCCGCCGCTGCCGCCGGACAGGTGGCGACGCTGACAGTGACCATCGATGAACACGTAGCACCCAAACGCCCGTCACTGCCCTATAGGGTCCACTGTCATGACGAGACGGGGGTTATCGACCTGATCTTTTTCAATGTCAAAGGGGATTACCTGGCACACCAGCTCCCGCCCGGGACGCAGCGAATTGTCAGCGGCAGGCTGGAGATGTACCAGCATATGCTGCAAATGCCGCATCCTGACCTGATCGCAACTATCAACGAGCGTGAGAGCGTGGAAACGGTTGAACCTGTCTATCCCCTCACCGCAGGGCTCACGCACAAAATCTCGCTGAAGATCATGCGCGGTGCACTAACAAAGATCCCCGAACTGGATGAATGGCAGGATATTTCATTTATCAAACAACAGAAATGGGTTCGCTGGCATGAAGCCCTGAAACAGGCACACAACCCGCAATCCGAGGATGATTTATCGCCGCATAGTCCGGTACGGGAACGACTGGCCTATGATGAACTTCTGGCGAACCAGCTCACAATCGGCCTTCTCCGGCTCCAGCAAAAAAAGAGCAAGGGCCGTATCCTTGCAGGCGATGAAACGCTCCATCAGAAAGCGCTTGCCGCTCTACCATTTGAGCTAACCAAATCGCAAAAGCAGGCTATCGAAGAGATCCGGGATGATATGCGCCAGCCTTCTCGTATGCTGCGACTCCTGCAGGGCGATGTCGGCAGCGGCAAGACAGCCGTGGGCTTTATGGCTTTGGTACATGCGATTGGCAGTGGCGGACAGGGTGTCATCATGGCGCCGACGGAAATCCTTGCCCGCCAGCATGAAATCAACATCTCTAAATTCGCGCACAGGGTAGGGCTGAATGTCGTCACGCTGACGGGACGGGACAAAGGCAAGAACCGTGAAAAACTGCTATCCCTGATCGCCAGCGGCGAAGCACATATCATCATTGGCACGCACGCGCTCTTTCAGGAAGATGTTATTTTTAAAGACCTCGCTCTTGTAATTATAGATGAGCAGCACCGTTTTGGCGTGCACCAGCGCTTGCAGCTATCGGAAAAAGGTGAGCGCTGCGATGTGCTTGTCATGACAGCAACACCGATCCCGCGCACATTAACACTCACCGTTTACGGCGATATGGATGTCAGCCGCCTGACTGAAAAGCCTGCCGGTCGCCAGCCGATTGACACGCGTCTGATCTCCAACGAGCGCATCGACGAAGTAATGGAGGCTCTGCGACGCAAGATCGAAGTCAAGGCTCGCATTTACTGGGTCTGCCCGCTGGTGGAAGAGTCCGAGAAACTTGACCTTGCCGCCGCAGAGGAACGCTACTTGCTCATGAAGCAGCGCTTTGGCGAGCGCGTCGGTCTGCTGCACGGACGCATGAAGCCCCATGATAAGGATGTCGTGATGGCCGCTTTCTCATCCGGCGCGCTGGATATTCTTGTCTCCACCACCGTTATAGAAGTCGGCGTGGATGTGCCGGAGGCAACTGTGATGGTCATAGAACACGCCGAGCGTTTCGGGCTCTCACAGCTTCACCAGTTGCGTGGGCGTATCGGACGGGGATCGGAGAAATCCGTCTGTATTCTCCTCTACAGCCCGAACTGCGGCGAGGTGGCTAAAAAGCGTATGACCACAATTCGCGATACCGAGGACGGCTTTATCATAGCCGAGGAAGACCTGAAGCTGCGCGGGGCGGGTGAGGTACTGGGCACAAAGCAAAGCGGCCTGCCGGACTTCCGGCTTGCCCATCCGGAGTTTCATGGCGCACTTATAAAAGTTGCCTTTGACGATGCCCGGCTGATCCTTGACCGCGATCCGCAGTTACTCTCTACACGCGGCACAGCCCTGCGCACGCTTCTTTACCTGTTCGAGCGCGATACAGCTATTAAATACCTGAGATCGGGATAAGCTACAGAGGCCGCTGCTGGAGAACCTGCAGCAGAACCTCATGCACTTTGTGATCAGGCCCCAGAACTTTATCTGTCACGGATGTCAGCCGCTGTTTGACCTGAACAATATCAACAACATTGTCTTTCATCAAACCATGCCCTGCTCCAAGAGCCCCATAAAGATCCTGAAGATAGGCATCAATCAGCCGCGGTTCGAAAGCTTCAATTTCATCTTTCTTGCCCCACTCGACCTCAAGCTGCACCTTTAAACTTACTTGCTGTGTCAGTCCTTTGGTTGTGATCACAGGCAGCGTCAACGGATCGAGCTGGATATACTCAAACTCCGGATGCGGCGCATTCGGATCAGCCGACTTGTCACCGCCACCTTCTTCCGCATAAGCGGCAGGCGATAATACCAGAGCGTTGCGTGAAAAGCCGCCAACACCCAGCACCAGAATAAATACAGATAAGATGGCAATCCCCCGCAACATACACACTCTCCACAAGCACATCTGCTTATTGTGACCCCATTCCCATTAATGTCTTATTAAGAAAGGATAGAACTCAGGATAAAAGTTTTATATTTACAAGAGGCTATTCGGCCAAGCGGCTGTTTTTCATAGAATACGTAAAGTAGATCAGAAGCCCCACAGCCAGCCAAACAATGAAACGTAACTGCGTTACCATTGGCAGGAACAGAATCAACGCGCCACAGGAAAAGATCCCCATCACCGGCAGCACGATGCCAAAAGGCATCTTGAAAGGGCGAGCCATCTTCGGCTTTGTTTTACGCAGCATGATCACCCCGCCGCAAACCAGCACAAAAGCCGCCAGCGTGCCGATATTGACCAGTTCCGCCAGAACATCAAGTGGGATCATCCCTGCCATAACGGCCATGACAATACCGCATATAACAGTATTCTTGACGGGCGTATGTGACTTTTTATCAACCTTGGAGAAAAACTTGGGCAACAGACCATCCCCCGCCATGGAAAGCAGGATACGGGTCAACCCATAGTAAAGCACCAGCATGACGGTCGTAAGACCGGCAATAACGCCGGTCGCCACCAATCCGGAAGCCCAGTCAACGCCGATCAGCGCCAGCGCATCAGCAACAGGCGATGAGCCGTTTAACTGTTTATAAGGCACGATCAACGTCAGCAAACCGGAGACAATAATATAAATCACCGTGCAGAAAACAAGCGAACCAATAATGCCTATGGGCGCATCACGCTGAGGGTTTTTGGATTCCTCAACTGCAGTGGAAACAGCATCAAACCCAACATAGGCAAAGAACACAACCGAAGCTCCGGCAAAGATGCCATGAGTCGTGCCGTCGGCAGCCGTACTAAACCAGCCAAAAGGCATGAAGTCCGACCAATTACCGGGATTAATGTGAAAGAGCGCAACACCGATAAAGACTGTGATGGTCAGAAGCTTGATGAAAACCATACCTGCATTGAGGCGCGCGCTTTGCTTAACGCCTGTGATCAGAAGCCCCATCAGGATCAGAATAATTCCCGCCGCGGGGACATTCATGATATTACCCGTGACATGGTAACATCCAAAAAACGAAAAATCGCAGGAGTTTTCAGGTAACAGTTTTTGCGCATCGGTCAGCTTGTCGAGGGATAGCATGGCAAGGGGACCTTTGGTAAACATTTCAGGAATACCCAGACCAATCGACTTTAAAGCATCTTTAAAATAACCTGACCAGCCGTTGGCAACAGCCTCGACGCTCACCGCATATTCGAGGATCAGATCCCAGCCAATGATCCAGGCAATGAACTCTCCAAAAGCTGCATATGAATATCCATAGGCGCTGCCGCAACCGCCGACACTGGCGGCCAGCTCCGCATAGGCCAGCGCCGCAAAGGCACAGGCAATCCCCGCCACCACAAAAGACAAAATAACCGCCGGTCCCGCCTGTGTCGCCGCCGCATGCCCCGTCAGGACAAAGATACCCGTACCGATAATAGCGCCGATACCCATCAACGTAAGATCCCATGCCGTCAGGCATTTCGTGAGGTCTTTTGTGGTTAAATCTGTCGGAAACTTCTTGCGCGTCAACTGCTTCATCAGGCCCATGACATAAATCCCTATATTTTTATAAAACAACGAAACATGCATATTACTATAGTGTAGTGGCATAAGAATAGGAAGCTGCTATATTATTCCCTAACAGAACACTCGGGATAGGATCAAAGCCATGATAGACTTTAAGGATCAGAATCAGCTTTACCAGCTTATCGCCGGTCTCTCGGGATTCACCATTATCCTGATCGGCTGCCTGATCATCATGGCGCCGTTCTTTCCGGCCTTTCTCCTCGCCACCATCCTGACCCTCGCGACGTGGCCGGCCTTTATCTGGCTGAACCGGAAGCTGCACAGACGCACTGCTCTCAGTGCAGCCCTGATGACCTTTTTCCTTGCCAGCTGCTTCATATTGCCGCTGTTCATTATCGGCACCAGCATCGCCGAAAACTTCACAAAAGTTTATGAAGCCGTTCAGCACGCATTGCACAACAATACAGAAGATACTGCAAAAATGCTCCAGACCGTACCATACGTTGGCGACTATCTGGTAAGAGCCTGGACATTCTTTGCCGCAGACAAGGAACGCCTGAGCGCCAATCTGGCAGAATATGCAGCCCCCACATCACAAAAACTGATCCATCTGGGCGGGATGATCGGGCGTGGTCTGATGGATATCACGCTGGGTGTCCTCGTTTCCTATTTCTTTTTCAGGTATGGCACACGCGTGGCCGTGCGGCTGGGCAACCTGATTGAAAGGTTCGGCGGCGAACGCGGCCAGCGCATCCTTGACATTTCAAAAAACACGCTTATCAGCGTCGTATACGGGATTCTCGGCACAGCTCTGGCGCAAGGGGCTTTGGCAGCCTTCGGCTTCTGGATGGCCGATGTACCAGGCGCCACGTTTCTGGGACTGCTGACATTCTTTCTCTCGTTTATCCCGATGGGTCCCCCGCTGCTGTGGCTTCCGGCAGCTATATGGCTTTATGTAAGCGGCAATACGACGTGGGGCATTTTCCTGATTTTATGGGGTGTCGTTGTTATCAGTTCCGTTGATAATTTTCTTAAACCTTATTTTATCAGCCGTTTTATCAATGGCGGCAACGATATGCCCCTTCTTCTGGTCCTGCTCGGTGTTCTCGGCGGCATGATGGCGTTTGGCTTTATTGGTGTCTTTATCGGACCCACCATCCTTGCTGTTGCCTATAGCCTGATCATCGACTGGAGCACTATCCGCAAAATAATCCCCGCCTCTTCTCCGGAGAATTAAATCGTGAACAATAAAGTCATCAATGCCCTATCCATCCTGTGCCTGATTGTCGTTATCGGCATCATGAGCTGGCGGGATATGAACCCAAAATCAAATATAGATGAAGCATACCGATCAGAAATGGCCACTTATTATGCAGGCGCGAATATCACGCCCGAAATGATACCAGACGACAGCATGCCCATCACTATTGCTGTGGGAGAGTTCAGCTATACACCGGATGGTAAAACAGTGTGGAAACCACAGGGCATGCCTGCCACCACTTTTGCCCAACGTCAGATAAATCTTCAATTTCACTTCAATGGTCTGCCCCATAATCCCGCAGAAACTATAGAAAAAATAAAGGCTGTTGCGGAAGATTGGAAACATAAAGGGGACGATCCTGCTATCCTAATACTAGATTACAGTGCTGAAAAGCCAGACCTTAAATCCTATGCCGCCCTCCTTAAGACCACTCATGATGATTTCAAAAAAAATCATATTGATCCTTATACTATTTACTCCGTGATTAATATCCAATGGCTAGAGGGCTCAAAAAAAGAAGCTATAGAAGAACTCCAGGATGATAGTACGGTGTTCCTAGTCCAGCTCCCTCAAGCTCATATTTCCGAGGATGTCTTTTCTAAACTGGACTCCATAAAACATAATCTGGCCCTCCAGTTTCCATCCGGGACTCAGCTTGGAGATCTTGATATGCCGCGCATAAAAAAAATTAGCTCGCTGATAGGGGTCACGCTGACACTCGACCCCCATAAGCCCATCCCTAAAAAAGAAGAAAAAATAGGTTTATTCCCCAAACTCTGACCGGAGGAAAATATGACTCTTAAAGTTGGCGATAAATCTCCCGCCTTTAAAGGCCAGACGGCGGAAGGCCCCGTTACATTGAGCGACCTTATGGGCTCGCCCGCTGTCCTCTATTTCTATCCGAAGGACGACACTCCCGGCTGCACGCTGGAAGCCTGCGCCTTTCGGGATACGCTCCCTCGTTTCAAAAAGATGAATGCTCGTATTTTGGGCATCTCCAAGGATACAATCGAGAAACACCAGAAGTTTGCAAAAAAATATGAACTTCCTTTTACGCTCATCAGTGACACAGATGGCAGCATTTGCGATTCGTTTGGAGTCTGGGTTGATAAATCCATGTATGGCAGAAAATACATGGGCATAGAGCGCGCAACCTATTTAATAGACAAAGCCGGCGTGATCAGAAACATATGGCGAAAAGTAAAAGTTTCAGACCACGCAGAAGAGGTTTTAGAATATATAAAAAATCTTTAATATTCAGTAGCTTAATATATATATTAAATCTATCACATTTAAATAAACGGATTAGCCAATCCCTCTATTTTTCCCTTGTAGAATCGTTCAGTTTATGTAATGTTAATATCACTTGAACAAATATGCTTGATTTTTGAGTCGGATAGGGCTTTATTGTCATCATCTTTGTTTAAATCAGAATTTGAATTGGTCGGGCCCTAACCGGTCCGCCAGGGTAATCAAGCAGGCAGCTAAACTCCCCTGAACCCCCCAAACCCCACTTGATTACCCAAAAATAAAAACCCCCGCCGCTAGCATAGCGCGGGGGTTTTTCTTTCGGTAATCCGCCTCTTTCAATCGATTGCCTTTCATCTACCTCGTAGCTATAAAAGCGTCAAAGGAGAAATAAAATGGACATCAAAGGTTTGGCTGCAGTTGTTACAGGCGGTGGATCAGGCATGGGCGCAGAAACAGCGCGCGCTCTCGCCAAGGCGGGGGCAAAGGTTGCTGTGCTGGATATCAACAGGGCACATGTCGAAGCTGTCGCCAAAGAGATCAACGGTCTCGCTCTTGAATGTGATGTCTCCAGTGAAGCTTCAGCCAAAGCCGCCCTTGAAACTGCGAAAAAAGCGCATGGTCCCGCCCGCATCCTGATCAGTTGCGCCGGCATTGCTCCAGCCGCCCGTATCGTCGGCAAGGAAGGCCCGCATGACCTTGGATTTTTCTCAAAAGTGCTCAATGTCAATCTGGTCGGCACATTTAACATGATGCGCCTGGCTGCTGCTGATATGTCCACCCTTGAACCGCTAAATGACACGGGCGAGCGCGGCGTCATCATCAACACGGCCTCCGTCGCCGCCTATGAAGGCCAGATCGGTCAGACCGCCTACTCCGCTTCCAAGGGCGGTGTGGTCGGCATGACACTCCCCGCCGCACGCGAATTGGCACGCTTCGGCATACGTATTGCTACCATAGCTCCCGGTCTCTTTGAAACGCCCATGCTCGGCGGTATGCCGGCTGAAGTGCAGGAAAGCCTGATCGCGACGACCATCTTTCCAAAGCGCCTTGGTAAGCCCGCAGAATTTGCAAAACTTGTACTGCATATTTGCGACAACGCAATGATCAATGGTGAAACAATTCGTTTGGACGGCGCTATACGTCTCGCACCTAAATAATCACTTCGCTATCTTGTCCATCTCAAGCGCGAGCTTGAAATCCAAGTCGGTGATGCCACCCGCATCATGCGTTGACAGCACGACATCGACGCGGTTATACACATTGAACCATTCGGGATGATGATTCATCTGCTCCGCCACCAACGCGGCGCGTGCCATGAAACCAAAAGCCTCACTGAAATTGGAAAATAAAAAAGACTTCTGTAAAGCAGACCGTCTTTTTGTCTTTTTCCAAGAATTATTTTTTCTTACAAACGATTCGATATCTTGACTCTTCTTTAACTTTTTCATTGTCGGACTCCTACCGATTCGGTATAGTGAGACTTAAGCTTAACTGAATGACCATGTTGACGTCTACATCCGGGGTAAAAGTTAGTTGGAAACGAAGTCAATATTTGTAGGGTTCACAGTACCGCCTTCTCTCGAGGATGTCACAGAGATTGCAGACACTATCCTCGATGACCTGCCCGATGGTCTACAGAAGTATACCGGCAAGCTCAAAATTCAGGTGGAAGATTTTCCTGACGCCTTCATCGAACAGGAAATGGAGCTTGAAACGCCATTTGATTTGCTCGGCTGCTATCAGAGTTCAGGCCCCGCCGTAATCGGGCATCTTGCTTCCAGCGCCAAAAAGCAGGATGTGCTTTATCTCTACCGCCGCCCGATCCTTGATGCCTGGATCGAGAGCGGAGAAGACATCGCGCGCGTCATCAACCGCGTGATGATATACGAGATTGGACACCACTTCGGTTTCTCTACAGACGAAATCGAAATGTATGAGGAGGATATGTTCGGGGCGACGGCTGCGAACATAAGCGCTAGTTAGGGGTTTCTGGGCGCTTTTCAATCCTTCTTGCGATAAAGGGCTGCTGTCGGGGGACGGCGGCCCTTTTTCATTACGGATTCAAACCTTTTTATCCGGAAGCAAAGATCCCGGCAATTTCTTTTTCAAGGACAGAAACGGGTTCTCGATATAGTGCCACGACAGCATGGCAAAAGAGAGCGTAATGGGAAAAGAAACCAGGGCTAATTGCCACCATTGATCCAGCGATGGAAGATAGTGCCGCGTGGCCTGCGCTATAGGGAACCCGTACAGATAAATCCCGTAAGAATAGTCCCCTTTCCTAACAAGGGGAAAGTTCCGCAAGTCTGTAAATCCGATATATAACGTCAAGTATGCGACACCCAGCATGCCCAGCAAGCTGACATACTTTGCTCCTAAAAGAAGCAAGCTTGCAATACTGACAAGCGCCAGGGATTTACTGACATGTATCCGGTCAGCAAAAGTGTACAAAAGCACACCCGAAAAGAAAGCATAGATAAGCATTGTGGAACCAAAGGGCAGATTTACTTGCGCATCCATGGAAGCTGGAAAAGTAAGAATTGCGGCGCTGAAAATGGTGAAAAGACCCAGAAATATCCACCTGTTGAAAAGCAAGCCCGTTATAAGCAGCACTGACATGATTGCATAGCTGTGAAAATCAGGAGGAAGAGTCGCAAGATTGGCATTCACAATCCCCCCCACACTCTCCGTGAAAACACCGGGCAACTGAAAATGAACGATGCCCAGAATATTCAAAAAGTAGGAGTAAAAAGCGGGGTCAGTATAATACTGTCTCAAAGGCAGGGTCGTAATCAGCGCCCCCAGAAAAATTGCAGAGAGCGTCACCTCCACAAGCAGCGCCGGCAAAATTCTTAGAACCCTGAACAGCAGAAATGTTCCCAGCTTGCGCACCCGGTAAGCGCTGCCCGTCACCAGAAATCCGCCAAGGGCAAAGAACATCGGCAACAGGCACTGCACTGCTGATCTGACAAGAAAGTGGTTGTCATCGACGAGATATTTTACGATGGCTATAATGCCCGCCCCGCCTCTCTGCGACGCGCTGATAAGAATGGCATGCGTAAGGAATATGATCGTCGCCAGAACAAGCCTAAGAGCATCGTACCCCGGAGCATGTCCGTTATAGTGAT
This sequence comes from Rhodospirillales bacterium, assembly GCA_003153235.1. Classification (GTDB taxonomy): domain Bacteria; phylum Pseudomonadota; class Alphaproteobacteria; order Micavibrionales; family UBA2020; genus PALSA-926. Next base: position 7,681 of record PLXM01000062.1, on the reverse strand, counting down.
CCAGAAGCTCCTTGACTGTTCCCGTCTTCATTCACAACACAGCCTTCTTAGCATGACAATACTGGGAACTGCCTTGGCATTACTTCGCCTACACAGGCTCTTTTTTTTCGTTCTTATTGCTGACGGGACGGGTGGAGATGTGGTCAGCCATATATTCCTTGTAGCCCTTGATGATTTCCTGCGCCGTGCATTCCTTGTCAATTTCGATGACAACATTGCCGGGCAGGTTGACGTGAGCATCCATATCCATCGTGCGCATCATCTTGACAATTGTCGGCGCAAGTTTTTCGATGACAAAACCGGCTTCCGGTGTGAAATCAATTACTTCGTCATCATCTCGCTGCGGCATCCGGAACCCTTTTTAAATTCCATTCCTACCTAAACTGTAGCACACCCTTAACGTTTAGATGAGGAAGATGTTACATACCTATAAAAATATGAAAAATACTTGCATTTTATACCTGAACAGGTATATTCCCCCTATTATGAACACGCCGAATACAAACAGTATGGGCTTTGAAAAAGACCCCAAAGATACCCGCGTTGTCGTTGCCATGTCAGGCGGCGTCGATAGCTCTGTCGTGGCCTCTTTGCTGCATGAGCAGGGTTATCAGGTGGTTGGCATCACGCTGCAGCTTTACGACCATGGCGAGGCGCTGAAGAAAAAAGGCGCCTGCTGCGCCGGTCAGGACATCCACGATGCCAAGCGCGTTGCCGAGAGCATGGGCTTCGAACATTACGTTCTCAACTACCAGAGCCGTTTTCAGGACAATGTGATCCAGGACTTCGTCGAAAGTTACCTCAAAGGCGAAACGCCCATCCCCTGCGTGCGCTGCAACCAGAATGTGAAGTTCAAGGATCTGCTCGCGACCGCGCGTGATCTTGGTGCTGATTGTATGGCAACCGGACACTACATCCAGCGCGTCATGGGGCCTCATGGGCCAGAACTGCACCGCGCTATCGATGCGCATAAGGATCAAAGTTACTTCCTCTTTACAACAACTCCAGAACAGCTGAATTTCCTACGTTTCCCGCTTGGAGGATGGTCAAAAGACATCACGCGCCAGCATGCCGAACGCCTCGGCCTCATCGTCGCTGAAAAGCCGGACAGCATGGATATCTGCTTCGTGCCAGGAGGCTCCTATGCCAAGATTGTCGAGAAATTCCGCCCTGGAGCACTCAGTGCAGGCGACATCGTGCATATCGATGGACGCGTGCTGGGTCAGCATAACGGCATCATCAATTACACTATCGGTCAGCGGCGCGGCATCGGCGTCGGCGGCGGGCATACGGAGAACAATACGCCGCTCTTCGTTGTCGGTCTGCGCCCTGACAAAAATCAGGTCGTCGTCGGCCCCTATGAAGCCCTCGCCCGCGATACGGTTTATCTGAAGGAATGCAACTGGCTCGCGGATATTCCAGCAGAAGGCCTGAATGTCGACGTCAAGCTCCGCTCCGCCCAGCCTCCCCTGCCCGCCACCCTTTGGGGTGATAAAGTTGTTTTAAAACAGGCCGCTTTCGGGGTTGCCGCAGGGCAAGCCTGCGTCTGCTATGTCGGCAACCGCATCATCGGCGGGGGCTGGATCACAGGCACAGAAAACGGCCAGATTGCACTTGCAGCCTAGAGCCTTGACAGAACACCCCTGAAAAGGCATAAATGCCAGCGATTATCCTATAGCGGGGTAGCTCAGTGGTAGAGCAGAGGAATCATAATCCTTGTGTCGCCGGTTCAATCCCGGCCCTCGCTACCATATCACCCTTCAGCATCATTCATTTACCCTCGAATACGACCACATAACCAAGTAAACCTTGGGTTTTTTGTTGTTCGTGAATACTGGCGAAAACATCTACATTCATTTACAATCGTACTAAACGGGGGCACTTTTTCAGCTTTACGCGTAACCTTTTCGACCAGAGGGATACCCTCAAGCAGGATAGCCTGATGAGCGCAATGGACAGCCTGAATAGCAGAATAGGGAGCCGGACGCTGTTTTATACCGGTTCCGGTATCAAGAGGACATGGAGCGCCGTGTCGTCGCTGAAATCCCCGCCGTATTCGACCGATTGGGGCAGGCTTATGAAGGTATGGGCTAAATAAATGTGTGGAAGATTTGCCAATATAGAAAAGTTTGAAAAGTTGGCAGCGTATTACAATGCTACACCGTTTAAAGGGCAAGAATGGCAAGGCAGCTATAATATTGCGCCAACACAGATGATCCCGGTCATCGTTGATGAACCTGAAGGCCGTGAAATCAGGCTCATGAAATGGGGGCTTGTACCGTTCTGGGCAAAAGATGCAAAGATAGGCACCTCCATGATTAATGCACGGGCTGAGACCATCAAGGAGAAGCCGGGCTTCCGTGATTCATTTAAGAGCAAGCGCTGCATCATCCCGGCCAGCGGGTTCTTTGAGTGGAAAAAGCTAACGACGGCAAAAGAGCCGTATTACTTTTCGCCAAAGGAAGGGATATTTTCGTTTGCGGGGCTGTGGAGCGCATGGGTATCGCCGGATAATATCGAGCTGGAGAGCTTTACCATTATAACCACGACTGCCAACAAGGTTGTTAAACCGATACATGACCGTATGCCGGTCATCTTGGGGCATAACAGCATGGCGGCATGGTTATCACAGACAACAAAGCAAAAGGAACTCCAAGAAATTCTCATGCCCTGTCCAGATGACCAGATGCAATGTTTTGCGGTTTCGAAGCTGGTCAACAGCCCGAAGAATAATGGGCCTGAGTGTATCGAGAGGGCTAATGTGTCTTAACGCTGGAGAAATCTGGCGGGGGTTTAGTGAATATAGGTACCTGCCATTCCTGCTGGCGCCGCAACATCAATTGCAACCTTTGTACTGACAGTATTCGGCGTTGCGACCGTAATCGCACCGCCGTTACCAGAGCTTGATCCGCCGGTCGCCGACAATATACCGGAGGATATCCGGTTAAGGGTCGTGCCGGAGAACGTGATAGTGCCACCGTCATGTTCCAATGTCGAGTTGGCCATGATGTTTCCTGACGAGAAAACGCTGCCGCCCGTCAAAGTGACGTTACCACCGCCATCGAAGCCATTCGCATCAAGCAGCCCGCTGAACAGGACGATAGGCGCATCGAGAGTGATCGAGCCGGGCGGAAGTCCCGGCGCGCGCGCCTGGCCGCCCACAACAACCGGAGCAGCAATCACGGAGCCGGAAACATTCACGCTGTTCCCGCCATCGATGAAGATTGTGCCGCCACCCCCGAGGCCGGTGGCTTCAACGGTACCGCTCATGCGGGTATTCTGGCTGCCGTTAAAATCGATTAAGCCGCCGATGCCAGCTGTGCCAAGGGCATGGACCTTGCCGGTGACATCAACAGAGCCGCCAGTGACATCAATCGTGCCGCCATAATTACCGTCAGCATTCGCAGTTCCGGTTATGCTGGAAGAGCCGCTGCCGCTGTTGAGGGTGATTGAGCCGCCAGTGCCGGACTGCGTAGCTTCAGCGGTTGCCGTACCAGATAGAGCAAGGTTAGCGGCGGTCAAGGTGATGTTGCCGCCGCTGCTGATGCCGTCAGCATGGAGAAGGCCATGCATCTGGTCAGCCCGCGACCCGTTCAGGGTGATATTACCGCCGTCGCCGGAGGAAGTGCTGCTAGCCAGCAATACGCCGGACTGGGCAACCTGCACGCTCTGGCCTATGGCCCAAATGGAGCCTCCACCGTCAACGCCCTGCGCATTTGCTATACCATTAAACTGGATGTTGTTGGCATTCATGGTGATGCTGCCGCCGTCACCGCTATCCGTGGCAGAGGCATCTAGCGTACCCTTGGCATTGACCTTGCCTGTCTGGGTATTACCCAGCAGATTGATGCTGCCGCCGCCGGTTGCGCCTTTGGCATCTAATGTCCCGCTCGATGAAATATTTCCGCCGAACAGGACAATAGCTCCGCCTTGCTCCGTCATGGACGAGGCTTCAACGATGCCAGTGTTGTTTATGGCGTTATCTACTACGCCTGAAGCTGTGCTTGCTGTCATTGTGACCTGACCGCCATGGGCATTGATTGTCCCGCTATTCTGTATCAGCGCATGGCTTAGACTACTGTTTACGGCAATGGAGACAAGTCCGTCACCATAAAAATCAACTGTCGCATTATCTCCCGCACCAAGGGCAACCTTACCCAGATTTGCGGTGATCGTGCCGGAGTTCCTGACGGCTGGCGCGACAAAAGCCGCAAGCCCCATATCCGCAACTGTAATGGTGCCTTTGTTTTCAACAGTGCCCCTGCCCATATTTTGAATTTGAATCGGGTTGGCTCCGCTCATAACCTGAGCCGTGGAGACATCCCCTGTGGAAGCGACAATTCCGTTCACATCAACGACAGAGTTCTTGCCGAATAAAACGCCGTTGCTGTCCAAAATCATCACATTGCCATTCGCTTTCAACGTCCCCAGGATTTGGGCAGGATTTCGACCCGTCACGCGCTCGATGGAGAGAGAAGAAGTGCTGGGTTGGAAGAATTGCATTTTTGCAGCCGTTCCTATATTAAAGCTCCCCCAGTTTATAATGGAACGGTCTGTGGTTTGAGTAACGTTAAGGGTCCCTGCACTGGGGCTGTTAAATGAACTGGAACCTCCTACCACGACCCCTCCGGTTGGTGTGGCAAGATTACCAAGAGCATAAGATGCTGCTGGGTGCAAAAGTGCCATACTCGTAAGAGCCGTTGTCATACACAAACGGGGGTGTGAATTGAAAACTTTTGTTTTCATATGTTTCAATCTCCTGAAATGACTTAAAATGTGCTCTTGGCTAATCATTAGGAATAGATTTAGCTAGCCTTAATTCAACGGCTTAAATGAACATCTTGTTCCCTGCTGAAAATTGCTCCAGAAAGCATTACGAAGTAACGCCTGCGCTGGACAAGATGGATTTATATGGGGCATATTTGGAGGCATTATCTAAGATTTAAATTATAAATATATAATATTTTCAAATACTTATANNTCCCCGCTTCTTTATTGAATACAGGAGCTGCATTTGCAGCAGGCACGGTGTCTGACTTGAGTAAATTGGTCATGTCTGCCGTTGCACAAGGAGGATGTTCTTTTTCGAAGGCTTGTTTTGCCTCTTTTCTGGCACGATAAGCCTGGCCTAAACTTTTAACACTGCAATAAAAGTCAAACGCCGCCGTTGTCACAACAAATGCTGCCACTCCCATACCCAGAGTCAGCATACTCCCTGCGGTGATGGCTGGCAGTCCCGCCACAAATGCGGCGACACCTAAAGCACAAACGGCAATTTCAGCCACAGCTCCCTCTATCGTCAGCCCTGCCAGAAAAACATCCCTTTGTTCCTGTGTGCGGTGACGTTTGAAGCGGAGGATGCGGCGATTAGCTATTTTTTTTATGAGTGGATTTTCGGATATTCTTTTAGCAGGCCTGAGGGTCCGGGTTCTGATCGCCTTTAATGGATTAAAGGTACGAAATGTTTTTGTACAAAGATCCTCCAGGCTATTCCATGCCCCAGAAAAACCGTAGCGAACGCCATATAATCCCGCCCCCACAAGCGCACAACAGGCAACAGCCGCCAAAGGCTGCACGAGGATGGGCAAGGACAGGAGGCATAGACCGACAGCGATACCCTGCGCGATGAGAACACCGCCATACCATGCACCGCCTGTCCGCGTCCAAAAGTTGTGGTCTTTCATAAGCCCCTTGGTAAATTTCCAGGCGTATTGAAAGATATTGAGGTCGTTTCTCGGCAAACGATCGAGAGACCCGTCGGATTGTTTAAGTACTCTCTCTGTAGCCATTCGCCAAAGACCTCTTGCCGTATAAAGTTTATACCTTCACGCTCCGGACCAGACGGACGGACAGAGCATCGGGCTTAAAACCCGGATCATGTATCCCATCATTGAGCCGCTGAATCTTCGCATAAGTGCCGCTATCTCCATCGGTCGAGGACGTCCAGTACCAGCTGCCGGGAAATGAACCGGTCTCGTCAAATGTTCCCCTAAACGCCCCCGTGCTTTTATTGTTAAACATAGCTCCCAGAATATCCGGCTTTCCGTCGTAGTCATTCCAGCCTGATGGCAAAACCCAGTCGTTATGACCGAGAGCAGTTGAATCCTTGGCGTACTTGGCAGCATCATTGAAATTCAGGCAAAGCTTCTTGCCGTTAGCATCCCTGGCATCTTTGGCATCTGCAAACCAGTCTTTCACCGTTCCGTCTTCGCCTTTGAAACGACCGATATAGACTCCGTCTTTCGTCAGCTGACCAACTTCAAGGGTGGTTGCCTTTGTCATGGTATGTATCCTATGGATCTCCATTTAGGAGCCGCCTGGGCACTAAGCGCACAGGGCGGCTGCTGAGCTTAAGGTAGTCTTGAGGCAATAATCTTCGTAGCCTTCCAAGAAGTTGGCCTAAATGTAAGGTACGAGTATCACGAAGGTGTCGCAGTCTGAGCCTTGGGCGCCACCGGAGCTGTCGCAGCTTTAGTTGTTGCAGCAGGCTCAACTTGTTGCGTCGTGGGCTGTTGTGTGGTTGCAGTCTGCCCAACACCAGCCACTGTGCCAAATGATTTTTCAAGCGATAATTGCTTGCCATATGACCACTGTTTGCCCATTGAGAATTCTGAAGTGTCATCGACATTTGAGGTCGTAATGTTCAGTTTTTCATCTCTAATTTTCTTGGCTTCTTTCTTATTAAATGTTCCCCATAGCACTTTGCGCCTGAGAAGTTTGCCAACACGATGGCCCGCATATGCAGCACCGAAGCCGGCTATAAGAGCCAAACCAATACCTGTTGCACTGGCAACAGCCAGCCCTGCGCCAATACCCACTGCCGGAGCAATCGCACCTGTGGATGTCCAAAGTGCCGCTTTCTTAATAAAACCCATTTTGATCTCCTTTAACTTTGTAATATTGGTTTATAGAGTTATGTTATATAATTTATAGAATTATGGTATATATATGATTCTTGGTTTTGTCAAATATTATTTTCTATAAAGTTGCCAGCAGCTCACACACACCCAGCCTCGGCAGATGATCTATGGATTTTTTAGCGCTTATACATGGAAGTGTCTTAGCCGCAAACCGTGCTTGTTTGATCGTCTAAATCAAAACAACATCTTTTGATTACAAGCGTTTATCTTTTCTGGAAGCCCAGCTCTCGCTGCCAATCTTTTCAATGACTTGGGATCGCACTAAAAATTAAATGTCGGAGTTACGCGGGGGTACAGCCAAGCCCATTTATAGCCTGCAGTTATTGCCTTTATGACCCCAGCGCGTAATGCGTCCGTTGACGAGGGTGAAAATAGTTTCGCAAGAATAGTTTTCAAGCACAGGCGGGTAGGCTGCACAGCCACCGAAAAAAGGGTCGCCTACCGTTCCAGCACAGGTTGATATTCCGCCAGGATAAACTTCCGCGCTACGGGAGACATAAGACACAAGTCTGGTATTTTTATCGAGCTGGTATTGCTTGTCCGGAAGCCCCCATCCCGTGATCAAGTCTTTTTCACTTTTACCAATCCATTGGTTCAAGGCAGCTTCATAGTTCTGCGTGGTTGCACACGCGCTCAAACAGCCGACCATAATTGAAACAATGAGAAGCAGAATTGATTGACGTATCATGCGTATAACCTATCGGCCATGACTTAAACCGTTCCTTTAAGCCAACGCCCTCGACTACCTTTAGTTCAAATAT
>PLXM01000229.1 GCA_003153235.1 Rhodospirillales bacterium | reverse complement strand
GAGGCGCCGGGCGCCAGCACACTCGATATCTGGATCACATCCTGCCCGGACGTAAAATCTGTAATAAGATCTGTTCCAACATTTGAATCGAGACGGAAAACATCGTTTCCCATTCCGCCCGTGAGCGTGTCGCTACCTGCCCCGCCGATCAGCAGGTCATTGCCTGCTCCGCCATCAAGGCTGTCGTTGCCATCCAGCCCGAGCAGGATATCGCTGCCGCCATTGCCCACCAGAGTGTTATTGGCGCTGTTGCCGGAAATGTAGTCATTGCCACTGCCTCCATTGGCGTTTTCAATCGTGACGCCCAGTGCAATCGTGACATTCTGGTAGGCATGGTCGTAGATCTGTCCGGGAATAATGGCAGAATTAACTTGGGTTGTCGTGAAGCCCGCAGGTATCTCAATATTGCCAATGGAGCTTGAGGAGCCTGCCTGAAGATTAATGATACTGCCAGACGTCTGGCCACTGGCGTCCAGTGTGTCGTTGCCGCCGCCATCCCAGATAGTCTGCTTGTATTCCGTTGTCGTGCTATTAAAAGACCACGTCGTATCGCCGTTATCATAGCTGGTATTGGCGCTGTAAAGATGCTGTATAGCGGCGATATCAACCAGCTGTGGTGCAACAGGTGCGAGCCCGGCTTCCCGGTCGCCGCTGTAGGACATGATGGAAAAATCCTGCCGGTCAAAGCCGGTCGATAGGTTGTCCGTGCTTCCGGGCGCGCCTGAGCTGTCATAATTTCCGGGATGCTCGAAACCGAGGGCGTGGCCGATTTCATGCTGCAGGGTTTGTGTTTTGCCATTATCCGTTAGGTTGATAGTTCCCGGGTTAACTAATGATGAATACCCCATAACGACATCACCACTGACAACCTGATCATCCGGGCTTCCGTCATGGCCAATATCAGGGAAGGTTTGCCCCGCTGCGAAAAGATAAGCGCTTCCGCTATCCCCCCCTGAGTTCGGAGGCGTGGTTGGTTGCATCCAGCCGAATTTCAGCTCACCATTTCCACTGGGGTCATAGGTAAACGTGATATTCGCCACATGTTCCCACTGCGCGAGCATATTTTCAACCGCAGTCTGTTGTGCCGCCGAGAATCCTTTATAAGTCCCCGCCTTGAATTGCGAATTGAGATCCGTCCCCATCCCGCTCAGATCCGCTGGCAAAGAGGTGAGAAAGCTATAACTGATCGTAACAGAAGTGCCGAGATTTTCTCCATTAGAACCGTTCCAGCGTGGTCCGGCGATTTCTGCTGTTGTGATCTGGTTGACATCCTGCTGCGCAACATCAATCGTGTAGCCCCCTGTCGGATGTATAACATCATATTTGATGCTGTTTCCGTTGATATCAATGAGATCGTCATTTTTGAGAGGGCCGTTGGGTGTATCGACCGCGTCAACTGAAATATAGTATGTGCCGCTTGAAGGGGCGACAAAACCAACATGCGGATCAAGCAAAAGACCGTCAGAAGTCGATCCCTGGGAATAGGCCACGTCATCGCGCACTTCGATCTGATGGCCGGTTGAGTCAAATATTTTCACTCTGGGATCCAGCGTGCCGCCATCTCCCGTCACGCCGATGTCATAGAAAGAGCCGGCTGCCAAAGAAATTGAATAAGTATTGACCTGGCCGGCAGTCGTTATAGTGCCGTGTACGGGAGTATCTGTAGTCAGTGCCGCCGGAGCCAGTGTCTGCGTCGTAAAGCTGTATTCATTACTGCTGAAATAAGTAGAGTTTGTTCCGGTGACAGAGACGGTGTAATCACCGCCAGAGGCTACCGGGGCCAATAATGTGCCACTCGATCCCATTTTTAATTCATCAATAACGACGCCGGAAGAATTCGTGACATCAACAGTATAGGCAGGCGTGCCGCCAGGCAGGGTCGTCGGCAGGTTCATGCTGATTTGAAGAACAGACGGCGTATTTATATAAACGTTAAACTTATCGACATCAGTGGGGGAGGAGAGAGCCCCCACGACCGTCTGCCCCACCGTGAAGTCGACAGATGGCGCAGCCTCATTGTCAAACGCAACGCCTAATTCAATATCCGAGGAAGAAAGCGCCGTTGTGTGGTGATACAGCTCTATCAGCGTGCCGACAAAGTTTGTGCCAGATCCGCCGCCATCGCCATTCGCATAAAGATAGCCGTTCGTTCCGTCACTAAAGAAAAACATCGAATTGTCCGTGCCGCCAGAAACAATATTGGAAACCGTGGCCGCGAGACTGCCCTGATAAGCAGTGCTTCCGGCATAAGCCATGCCGGAAGCGCCGTTGAAGGAGACATGATCACCGGTCGTAAAGTCCATGATGACGTCCATGCTGCCCAGACTCGACTCAGAAGAGCCTGTATTGTAAAAAAACCGGTCATTGCCCGTGCCGCCGATCAGTGTATCCGCGCCTACACCGCCAATCAGCCTGTCCGCGCCGGTGCCGCCTACTAATGAATCGTTCCCTGCGCCACCGTCCAGTATATTGTTGCCGGCAATTCCTTTGATAACATTATCCGCATCATTGCCTGTGAGGTTATTGTTCAGCGTGTTACCGGTCAGGTTGAGCTTGTTGCTTCCCGTCTGCGAGGCATCCATGTTCTCGATATTGGCGCCCAGAACCAGCGTGCTGGCCACCGCAAGCCCGAGATCCCCCGCCGTGCGCAGAATGATCGTGTCATTTCCCTGATTGAGGGCTTCTGTGACGGTATCCTGCAGCTTGGCTGTCGTGCCGGAAACAATGACATCAACCGTGTAAGTGTCATCACCGGCGCCACCGATCAGGATATCCACGCCGCCGCCGCCATCCAGACTATTGTTACCGCTATTACCTGTGATCGTGTTGTTGAGAGCGTTGCCGGTGCCGTTTATATTATCCGTTCCCGTCAGCGTCAGGTTCTCGAGGTTATCGCCCAGTGCATAGCTGATGCTGGACTTTACAAGATCAACACCTCCCGCTGTACCGGCTGTCGCCTCCGACACGACATCGCCGCCGTTATCGACGATATAGGTATCATTCCCCGCGCCGCCCGCCATCGTGTCGGCGCCAGCGCCGCCATCGAGGATATTGGCACCGCTGTTGCCGGTCAGGCTATTGGCATCCCCGTTACCGGTGCCGTTAAGTGCCGTTGTTCCCGCAAAAAGCGTCAGGTTCTCGAGACCGGTTCCCAGCGTCCACGAGATCTTGCTAATGACCAGGTCCGTGCCGGAAGAATCTGAGATCTTGTCGCCGATGTTGTCGACGATATAGGTATCGTTGCCGTCGCCGCCGCTCAGGGAGTCGGCGCCAGTGCCGCCGTCGAGAACATCGTTGCCTGCGCCGCCCGTCAGTGTATTCGCCGAAGCGTTGCCTGTGAGGGCATCACCAAGATCGTTCCCTGTCACATTGAAAAGACCTGTGCCCAGGATCGTCACATTCTCGATATTATTGAAGGCAGGAGCCGTCATGTCGATTGTGACCGCGGTCACCGTGCTTGTGTTATTGTAGGCAATCCGCACCGTGTCCGTGCCGCCGTTCAACGCCTCAACAGCAACGTCTCCTGCGGAATCGAAAATATACGTATCGTTACCCGCACCCCCGGCCATTGTGTCTGCACCAGCAAGACCGTTAAGGAGGTCGTCGCTACCTGTGCCTGTCAGGCTGTCATTGCCGCTAGTGCCGTTGATTGTATTGACCACGCAAGCCTCTTTTATTCATCGGAATGTCTAAATAATGGTGTCTGAAGTATTCCCATGCCCAATTCTCTATTCTATATATGGATATTTAAGAACTCCTTAAGAAAGTGTTAAAAAGCAATTAAACGCATTAAGAATTAGAGACTTGTGCCCAAAAACACCACTGTCATTGCATATGCATGTCATTAGATATCGCATATGGAGAGGGTCTAAACTTGTGACAAAAAGAGAAGGAATCATATCTACTCTTTAGAATTTAATGACTCTCGCTGGATTTCTCTTTTGGAAGAAAAGTGCTCCCTGATAGCGCCTAATAATTTCCTGTTCCACGAAATTATTTCCCTGCTACATTAAAAAAATTCCCTGTTACTTTTTTAGGGAATTTTTAAAAATTCTCCAAATTTCTTAGTCTTTTCATGATAATAAAACGACAACCCTTAAGGATTCAGCCCAAAATCATTATAAATTCCCTGCATTATCCCTGATAAGCAGGGAATTCGGCCCTGAGAGCTTCTATCGATAGAATGCATCCAGCACCATACTTTCTTCCCTTCCGAGACTATGCGTCAAAAACGTGCAGTAATGCGCGCTGTTGGCGCATACTTCGCGCATCGGGCTTTCCGTGCGGACTACTGAGACACCCCGCCCTGACCCCGAAAACCTCCATTTTCTCAGTTGACGCTTTGGCTGGTTTGCACTCATTTTAATAATGTAGGAAATTGGCATTAAAACCTTAGGCAATTTCGAGGCTTTCACGAATCAGACAGCCTACAAAAACATCCGCGCATTTCTCACGACGGGAGATACCACGGATGCTCATGCCCCGGACTAGATCCCGCAATTTATTGGGTGGCAGGGAGAATATATCCAGTCTGCTTGTTTCCGAAGTTCTAATTATAACGGCGCGTTTTAAAACCCTGTCCATTTGAAACAAGGCTGACGCTTTCTCCATCACGGGCGCGCAAGGCCCAGAAAGTGAGCGAAGAAATGATGGTCAGCGCCGACAGTTTCAGGAAGCCTCGGGAGTTATTACGAAGTATTAACTCCGTGGCTCGATGACGGTTATTTGGTTGTACTAACCGTCTTGGGCTAGCGTGTTTTAGCCAGAGAGGATCCGGTTGAACATGGTGCCGGAGAACATGATCGTGCCTTCCGAGGAACCTTTTTCATCTCTCAGGCGTTTAAAGTTCTTCTTGACATAACGGCCGCCCCTTTTGGGGGGCTGATGATGCCCATCTATAGTTTTCTGACGGATGCAAACTACCTGGCCTGTGGATCATAGATACGAAAGGCGACGTTGAATAAAAAACCGGTGCACGACTAAACACCAATAAATGACGTAAAGGATGCCTTGTAAATGGACTTAAGTGCGGATGCGATAGGGGGCGATGGTGTGGCGGCGGGGGCTAATACAGCCGGTAACGCCGGTGACGATGGTCTCTTGTATAGCGAACCGCTGGAGGTCGTGACTATTCCGGATGCTTTCGTTGCGACCGGCGGCAATGGTTCCGGTGGTGGCACCGATGCAGGAAATCTTGGCGGCTCCAACGGCGGCACTGGCGGCGCTGGTGTTAATTTTTCCGGACAGAATGGCACAGCCCTCACAGCAGGCAATTTTACCGGACTGGTGAACGATAGCGTCATTACAGGCGGCAACGGCGGCATTGGCAGTGATTCAGATGCGGCCACCAGCGGCTTTGTATCCGGCGGCAACGGCGGCTATGGCGGCAACGGCGTAACTGATGATGCAGACTTTAGCGAAATGTCAGGCACGGGCACGGTAAGAGGCGGCAAGGGTGGCAATGGCGGCGATGGCGGCACAGCCGGCGATACGGGCGGCAACGGCGGCTTTGGCGGCTACGGCATTGTAATTTCCAGCAATAACACGCAACTCAACAGCATGGGGGCTGTTGTCGGCGGCAATGGCGGCACCGGCGGCACCGGCAATGGTGCGTTGAGCGGCAATGGCGGCTATGGCGGCCTCGGCATCTTGGTCGCGGGTAGCGCTGCGACCCTGAGCGTGAATAACAATGTGACCGGCGGCCTCGGCGGCAATGGCGGCGCCTCTGATGGCATCGGACAGGCAGGCACTGCCGGAGATGGAGGTTACGGGATTGATATTGACGCGC
>PLXM01000036.1 GCA_003153235.1 Rhodospirillales bacterium | reverse complement strand
CCTTTCCATGAAGCAAGCATAAGAGCTGTCCAGCCGGAATTATCTTGTTCATCTATCGCCGCTCCTCTTTCCCGCAAAGTCATGACAATATTCAGTGGCCCATCCCACGCTGCTTGCATCAAGGGGGTCATCCCGCAGCTTTTTTTATCAATGGCGGCACCTCCATTAAGCAGCAGCAGAATTATATCGTTATACCCATTACTCACGGCTTTCATCAGCGCCGTCCATCCAGAGGAATCTTTTCTGTTAACGATAGCCCTGCCGTATCCCTGCAGAAACTTTCTGACTGTTGCCGCGTTTCTAACATTGGCAGCAGCGACAAAATCATCTATTTCCTTCCGTGAAGGGTCGGATTTAGACTCAAAGAAATTTTTAAAAAATTGCGGAAGTATACTAAACACCATATATAAACCACCCCCCATACTTAGTATCGTAACAAAAGAGTGTGTTATTTTTGTGACAGAAATAAAAAAGACGTATGAAATACAAATAAAATTTTAGAAAAATTTTGTTTGTATTTCTTTGCGCTAGAAAACTCACGATCTTGTAATTATATGTGGATAAAAGACCCAACCCAGACTTTTATGCCTGAGAGCGCTATAGAAAAAGCGGATGTATGGATTTTATTCTCTCCCCCTGAGGAGATCGCTCAGAAACTTATGCAGATTGCGCATGTATCGGAGGTGAAGGCAGCGTGAGTCTTTGGTTCTGGCTATGGCACCCTCGCAACTCATTAGCTGCTGCTTTATTATCCACGCCCTGGCTTCACCTTATCCTGATATCAGNNGCTTCTTTAGACTTCCGGAGGTCATCTGCCTGACCATACCCGCTGAGAGCGATCAGTAGAACATTCTTTATTTCAGGCAGTTCACGTAAGCAACGGGCCACTTGATAGCCATCCATGCCTGGCAGCCCAATATCGAGAAGGATAACTTCCGGCTTAAATGCCTGTGCCGCTTTAATACCAGAGGTGCCGCCGAAGGCGACCTGAACTTTATGTCCCTGCATCTCTAGCAGCATCTGCGTAGTAGTGGCTGCGTCAATATTGTCTTCTATAACAAGAATACGTTTTGCGGCAGGCGCTTTTTTGGGTACAGCAGGAGGCACCACAGGAAGGGAAACCCCCTCCCTGACAATTGTCGGCAGGCGAACAATAAACTCACTGCCCTTTTCCAGACCCTGACTTTTTGCCTCGACAGTTCCGCCATGTAATTCAACGAGACGGCGGACAAGCGTAAGCCCGAGGCCTAAACCGCCCTGTTTTCTGTCGAGAGATCTCTCCGCTTGGACAAAGAGGTCAAAGATATAGGGGAGAAGATTGGGAGATATACCAATGCCGTTATCAGCAACACGGATAAGCGCACTTTCCCCATCACGTTCAACCGTCACAGCGATTGATCCGCCTATCTCGGTATATTTCGCAGCATTCAGCAACAGGTTAGTGACAACTTGTTCGATGCGAACAGAATCGCCTTTGATGAGCACCTCTTCTTTTGGCAGCGACAAGGAAAGTTCATGCTGGCGCTCCGTGAATTGTTGGCGCACAGCTTCCACAGCCTGACTGACCAACCATACCAGATCGATCTGATCTTTCTTGAGTACAATCACGCCACGCGTAATGCGGGACATATCAAGGAGATCATCAACAAGTCGGACCACTTTCTGAAGCTGGCGGCCCATAATCCTCTGGAGCTCCTTCTCTGCTTTCTCTCCCGCATCGCCGTGCTTCCATACTTCCAGGGCATTACGAATAGGAGCCAATGGATTGCGCAACTCGTGAGCCAGCATTGCTAGAAACTCGTTCTTGTGCCGGTCGTTATCCTTGAGGGTATTAAGCGCCATTGCGTAATCAGAGACATCTTCGATGGCGAGGAGAATTTGGTTCTTGTCCTTCCAGACCAGNNTGGCGTAATTCAGGAATATCCCATTGCCTGTCACCCAGATCATAAAGAAGTCGCTCCTCGGTTTGCGCTGGCGCTGTCTTAAAGGCTTTATAGAAGGCCGCGTTTGCCTGGAGGATGTGGAGCTCTCCATCAAGCACCAGAAAAGGCTGGCTCACTGTCTTGATAATTGTCTCAGCGTAACTGAGCGACCGTTGTAACTTGTCATTCAATTCATTGAGTTCGCGGTTGCGATGGCCCATTTCCTCATTGGTGGTGATAAGTTCGTCAATGGCCGACTGTAGCTCTTCCTTGGCCGTTTCCAGCTCCTCATTGGTGCTTTGAAATTCTTCGTTACTGGAAAGCAACTCTTCCTGAGATGCGAGCAGCTCCTCTTTGGTGACCTCATATTCTTCCATCATTGTGCGGACATGATCGGCCATACTGTCGAGTTCGCGTTTTAACCGCAATATTTCATCGTCCTTACTGTCTTGTTGGGTATCTTTCTTGCCGTGCTTTAGACGTTGAAGAATAAGTTTTCCGAGGGACATCCAGAAATCGGGTGCCTCCGGTATTGATGGCGCGGCCAAAACCTTGTCTTCAAAAAAGATAAGGAACTGGGTCTCTTCCGTTGCGGACTGTTGCACAGGCATCACTTCCAGTGTTATCTCTCTGTTTCCGCCAGAGGTCTCAACCTTCAAACGNNTCGCAAAGAACTGCCGCTGGAACGTAACGGCCAAGCGTTATCCTGTCGGCTTCCTTTTTCTGCGGCTCGACTACCGCATACTTTTTCTTTATAAGATCGGGGCTGGAAGTAGCCGCCGCAGCCGCAGCCGCAGCCGCAGCCGAAGATACAGACCTATCTGTATAGTCTTCTAAATATCTCAATTGAGACCGCGCTGGAAGGGCTTCCTTAGTGTAGAACTTTATCTTCTTGTTGTCTGTAAGGGTAAAGATGTCTGCAAATCCGCCGATATTCTCAGCGGGGCCCAGAACAAGAACCCCTCTGGGTTTTAATGCATAATGGAATAAAGGGATGCCGCGCTTTTGGAGTCGTGGGTCCAGATAGATCAGCAGGTTGCGGCAGCTGATCAAATCCAGCCGTGAAAAAGGGGGGTCACTCGTCACGTTATGGCACGCAAAAATGCATAGATCGCGTACTGATTTAGAAATCTGATAGTGCGCTCCGGTTTTTGTGAAGAATTTTTCCAGCCGTTCGGGCGAAACGTTGCGCGCTATGTTTTCAACATAGATTCCGGTACGGGCTTTACGGAGGGCATCCTCGCTTATATCGGTACCGAAGATCTGGATTTGAGCGCCGATACCACGTTCCCTCAGATATTCAAGGCAGCAAATGGCGAGAGAGTAGACTTCTTCTCCGCTGGAACAGCCTGGTACCCAGATTCGTAAGGGGTCCTTGGTAGACTGCTCGTCAATAATGCGGGGAAATACGTACTTGATAAGGTTTTCAAAAGTATCCGGATCACGAAAGAAACTAGTGACGTGAATGAGAAAGTCCTGACACAGCGCCTTCACCTCGCCAGGATTTTCATTAAGAAAGTTAATATAGTCCGAAAGATTGTTAAAATTCTGTAACGCAAGGCGGCGGGCGAGACGCCGTTTTATGGTGCCGCGTTTATAGTAGGTAAAATCCAGATTGCAGGTGCTGTGCAAGAGACGAAATATCCGTTTCAAACTCACTTCGGTAGAATCTGAATGTCCGAGATCGAGTGTTGACGGATCTCCCATTAACGGGTGGCGGCTGATACGTACCAGTTCTTGGGCAATCTCCCTTGGTGCAAGGACAAAATCAATCCCGCCGAGCTCCACTGCGGCACGCGGCATGCCCCTGTATTGAGCTGACCTCTCATCCTGCGCAAAGGTAATACCGCCTTCACTTTTAATGGACTGCATTCCAAGGGCACCGTCTGTGCCAGTACCGGAGAGAACTATTCCGATAGCATTAGATCCCAGATCTTCAGCTAGGGAATAAAGCAAATCATCAATGGGCATGGGATGGCCCAATGTATCATTACGTGCTTTAAGTGCGAGGCAATTTTGCACGATCGTCATGGTAACATTAGGTGGTATGATGTAGACATGGTTCGGCTCAACCAGCTGTCCCTCTGTTGCCTCAATAACCGTCATCGTTGTTTTCTTAGATATAATCTCGGCTAGCGCACTTTCATGGTCTGGGGCTAAATGCTGGATAAAAATAAACGCCATACCGGTGTCAGGCGGGAGACTTTTAAAAAGTTCAATAGTGGCTTCCAACCCGCCTGCTGAAGCTCCGATCCCCACAACGGGAAAGGACGCTTTCAATGAGGCTTGCTCCGGCTTGTTTTGATCCTTGTCGGAGCCCATAATTATTTCCCATACGTAGTTAATATTTTAATAATAGCTTGGATATCTTTAGAGTAACTATACAGACATCTCCTGTAAAACCAACCCTAAAAGCCCTGTACTTACACGTGAAGAAGAGAATTAGTTTCCTGCTTACTGCTTGCAATAGGCGGGGAACCAATGTCGGTTTTGGCTTTGGCATTTCAGGCATAGCTCACGCTTTATAAAGATCGACACGCGCGCGCCAGATCATCCAGAATTGCCTTGCTAGGGCATATAAAAGCAATGCCTCTGAAAAGGCAAAACATCGCTCTGAAAAATCATGTACTCTTAACAGGCCTTTCCTGATGAACGGGAGCGTGCCTGCAGGGACTGAATACCAGCCTTTTGCGGCAAGATATCATGAGTAAAATAGGCTTTGTTCCACCGGGCACTGATTTCATCCAGGCGGGTTATAATGTTTACCTGATCCACTGGCCGGACAAGATCATTTATGACAGTGTCTCTTTGCATCCTTATTGGAAAGGGCCCTTGGGGAAATAATTGATTTTTACAGTGAAGAACCTTTTTCATCTCTCCGGCGTTTGAGTCCAGTCTCGTATAAAAAACTATATTTTTTGCCGCTTTCATCTTGACATAACATCCATCCCTTTTGGGGGGCTGATGATGCCCATCTATAGTTTTCTGACGGATACAAACTACCTGACCCGTCGATCAATAGATACGAAGGCTATGTTGAAGAAAAAAACGGTGCAGGACTAAACATCAATACAGGACGTGAAGGATGCCTTGCAAATGGACTTGAGTGCAGATGCGATAGGGAGCGATGGTGCGACGGCAGGGGATAATACAGCCGGTAACGCCGGTGGCGATGGTATCTTGTATAGCGCACCACAGACTGTCGTGACTGTTCCGGCCGCTTACGTCGCTAGGGGCGGCAACGGCTCCGGCGGCGGCAGCGATGCAGGCAATCTTGGCGGCTCCGCTGGCGGCACTGGCGGCGCTGGTGTTAATTTTTCCGGACAGAACGGCACAGCCCTCACAGCAGGCAATTTTACCGGACTGGTGAACGATAGCGTCATTACTGGCGGCAACGGCGGCGGCGGCAGCGCCTCGGGTGCGGTCACCAGCGGCTTCGTATCCGGCGGTAATGGCGGCACTGGCGGCAATGGCATCAGTGCTTTTGCAAACTACAGCGAAATGTCAGGCACAGGCACGGTGATAGGTGGCAGCGGCGGTAACGGCGGTAACGGCGGCACACCCGGAGATACCGGCGGCGCGGGCGGCTTCGGCGGCAATGGCATTATAATTTCCAACAGCCCTACGCAGCTCAACAGCATGGGGGTTATTGCCGGCGGCAGCGGCGGCGCAGGCGGNNGTGCGTTGAGCGGCAATGGCGGCTATGGGGGCATTGGCATCTGGATCACGAATAGCTCTGCGAGCCTGACCTTGAATAACAATGTGCACGGCGGTAATGGCGGTAATGGCGGCGCCGCTGGGAGCGGCGGCCAGGCGGGTACTGCTGGTAATGGCGGCTATGGTATTGATATTGGCCCCGGGGCTACGAACGCTAACGTTACGATCGGAACGGCGGCGACTATCCTCGGCGGCAGCGTCGGCGTTAATGGCGCTGCGGGCACGGGCATTGCGGCTGCTGGCGGTGCGGTCGATGGTGTGGGCATCGGTGTAGAAGCCATCGGCGGAACTATCACCAATAATGGCACAGTCGAAGGCGGCAGCGCCGGCGCAGGTGTTGCCATTGGCATCGCCGCGAGCACAACGTCGCTCACCACCGCCGGACACGTCACTTCCACCACCGGTAACGGTGTCCGCGTGGAAGATTATTTTAGTTATGGCGCTGTGACGCTGACGACGCTGGATAATACCAATGGCACCATCTCGACGACATCTGGCAATGCAATAAAAGTTGCCGGTGATCACGGCGGCGGCCACATCGGGACTCTCGCCAACACCGGCACTATCAGCGCGACGAGCGGCAACGCTATATCAATTGATAACGGGGGCAGCGGCGGCGCCACGATCGGCACGCTCACTAATACCGGCACTATCACCGCGACGACCGGCGTTGCCCTGAACATTGCACATGGCGGCATCCTGACGACACTCGCCAACACCGGCGGCACGATTACCTCCGCGGATGACACGGGTCCGGGTAGCGCAACCCTCGTTCTGAACTCGGCGGCCCAAACCGCACTGACGCTAAACGGCACGATCAGCAATACAGCCGCCAGCAACACGGCTGAAGCTCTGGCCATTGACACAGCGCCTACTGGCACTGTCACCACCGCCGGCACCATCAGATCTGACGGCACGGGAGGCACAAACTCTGGCGCGGGCGTGGCGATCGATTATTCTGCGGCTGCGAGGGTGGACAACACCGGCACCATCTATGGCCAGATTATAGATACCGGCGGTAACGCAGATACACTGACAAATAGTGGCGCGATACATGGCGCTATCGTTCTGGGCAGCACAGGCATTTTTAACAACTCAGGCACCAGCACGTTGTCCGGCGGCGCCTCAACTGTTGGCACATTGTCGAACACCGGTACTATCACGATAGGCTCGGGCCAGACATTAACCACAACTGCTGCGAGTGGCGGAGGAGCTTATACCTTTCAACTGACGCCTGGATCAACGACGTTAAATGGCACGGAAGGTCAGTTGATTTCCGGTACTACCGACTTAACGGGCGCCACAATCCAGGTAGCGCCTGCAGCAGGTTCATTCGTAAATGACTCGCTGTTCAAGATCGTTTCCGGTACCGGTGCGGTCACAGGCGTGACAGCGGCACCGGCCGATGTCGGCGCTGCTCACGGTGATACCGCGGCCTATAAGTTTTACGATGTGCTGGGCGGTACGACACTCTCGTCCGCTTTCGGCGGTGCCATAGTCCCGGGCAATGCTGATGACGTATATATTGTTGCTGTAGAGCAGGCTGCAACCACGTCGGGTTCCGGAACTGGAACTGGAACTGGAATTGATACCTTCGTGGTCAACAACGCCAATGAAGTCATCACCGGAAATGCCGGGGGTGCGGGGCTTATAGAGTCCAGTGTCAGTTTTTCTCTGGCGGCCCCTACAGTAACCAATATCAATAACCTGACACTCACGGGCATCCGTAATCATACCGCCATCGGCAATAATAATGTGGATACCCTGATTGGTAATGCGGGCAAAGACATTATTAGTGATGGCACAGGCGAAAGCGCCGACATAATGACTGGCAACAGCGCCGCCGGGGCTGACACCTTTATTGTAAACAATGCCGGTGATGCAGTCACGGAAACCCACGGGGGCAAAGCGGCTCTGGTCTTATCCAGCGTCTCATACACGTTACCTGCTAACGTGGAGAACCTAAAACTCACTGCCGCCAGCATCAGCGGCATAGGCAACGGCGCTAATAACGTCATTACCGACGATAGCGGCCTGGGCTCTGACACGATGGTCAGCGGCGGAGGCACCAGCGTTGATACCTATATAGTCAGCAACTCTGGTGACGTGATCACCGGGAATACCAGTGACACTGACATCGTATTATCCAGCGTCAGCTTCGACCTCGCAACGCAGACTACCAATATAGAGAATCTAAAACTCACCGCTGCCAATATCTCTGCAACTGGCAACAATGGTAATGACATTATTACCGCCAGCGGCTTGGCCAACAACACGATCACGGGCGGCAGCGGCAATGACACGATCGTTGATGGCAAGGGCAACGATGTCATCATCACGGGCACCGGCGCGAATACCGTCACCGTAGGCACAGGTCACGACAGTATAGCCTCTAATGGAAATGATACCATTATAGCTCACAGCGGGATTGACACCATCACCGCTACTGGCAGTGACAGTATCAGCGGCGGTGCGGGTCATGACAACATCACGCTGAGCGGCGCAGGCAACGACACGATTACCGGCGGTGCAGGTAACGACACGATCACCGCAACAACGAGCACAGGAATCAGCCTGATCGACGGAGGCGCAGGCAACGACACGATCACGGGCGGTACAGGCAACGACACACTCAATGGCGGCACGGGTATCAACTTCCTGCAAGGCAGTACCGGCACCGATGTCTTTGATTCTGGCGACAGCGGCATTGGCAAAGATACCATGGTGAACGGCACGGGCGCGGCTGCTGATACCTATAATGTCAATTATTCAACGGATGTCATTGAAAACGACAGTTCTGGCGGGCAATCCACGTTAAATATCGGCGTTTCTTTCAAGCTGGGAGCGGCAGAGCAGGTCGGCACCGTTAATCTGGTCACTCTGACTACAGTCCACTCTATAGCTTATTATTACCCAGGCATGCAGGCTCAGAACATCACGCTGGAGAACACGCTCAAAAGCGGCGTTACGGCCACGGACAGCGTTCACGCAGGGGGCGGCAACGACACGATTACGGCGGGCGACGGCACGGATTATCTTTTTGGGGGGGGCGGCGCCGACAACTTTGTTATCATGCATCCAGCGAAGTCTGATTATACCGTCATTGAGGATTTCAACACCGGACAAGGCGATGCACTGAATATTTCCAATATCCTTACAGGCTATACAGCCGGTGACAATGTTACCGACTTCGTCAGGATCGTGCAATCGAATGAAAACTCCTACGTCCAGATTAATGCCGCAGGCGACGGCATTAGTAAGGATTTCATAGGAATGATCGTGCTTGCGCATGTCACCGGCCTTGTGGGAGGTGAAAACGCTCTTGTCCAGGAAGGCACGCTCGTCCTGTAGCCGGTATCCGCCATCATCGTAATGCTCTTTTACAGCAGTCCAGCCTTCTGCTTTCTGACCCAACACAGTTTTGCCTAGCCAGAACAGCAATAGGCTTGCCTCTTAACCCTCGGCATGACTCTCCCTTCCACTGGTTCATAATTGGGAAGGGGGTCAATCTGCGGTTTCTGCAGCCGCCTACTTTTGCCGATATAGACTTATTTATTTTTACATAGTACCGGCTCATAACAGGTCAGAAAGAGCTTGATACCGTCGATAACATCTGCGGGCGCAGTCTTGAGCCTTTTGGCAAACCTTACAAAGCCCAAGAACGGTAATATTGCGGCTCCCGCTACGTATCGAGAGAATTAAAATCATGATCCAGTCCATACATCTGTCGGCTTGCGCGTGTATCTAGAATTTTATTTGCCTGCTATTCGCCATCATTCCCTGTTCAGACAAAAAACTTCCCTGATGCTTTTTTTAAAATTCCCTGTTCCGAATTATAGGGGATTTTGAGTGCCAGATATTTTTAGCCAGACATTTCAAAGCCATAAAAAGCAATAAAATGACATCATTTGGTAAAACTGGCTGAAAAATACAAAAATTCCCTGTTAATTCCCTGTTAATTCCCTGTTTAACGGGGAATTCGGCCTCGTGAGCTTCTATCGATACAATGCATTCATCACCATTAAACTCCACTAAACGTGGATTTTAATTATTCTTTTAGGGAATATTGCGTCCTCAAAAACCACAAGCAATATGCCTGAAAAGGGTATATCCTAACATCTGGGATTTGATTTGGACTTCGGGGGAAGACCATGAAGAAAGATTCACTCTACGAAGATGCGCTGGAGTATCACCGGTCGCCGAATGGCCCCGGTAAAATTTCCATACAGCCCACCAAAGCGATCATGACCCAGCGCGATCTCGCACTCGCCTACTCTCCCGGCGTTGCCGCCCCTTGCGAAGAAATCGCCGCCAACCCCGCCTGTGCCAGCGAATACACCGCGCGCGGCAACCTCGTCGCCGTCAT
>PLXM01000160.1 GCA_003153235.1 Rhodospirillales bacterium | reverse complement strand
GAGCGTTTCCAGCCGCCGAAGCTGTTCATGGCGACAGGCACAGGGATCGGCACATTGATACCGACCATGCCGACATTAATATCACGCGCGAAGTTGCGCGCCGTGCGACCGTCGTTGGTGAAGATGGCTGTGCCATTGGCGTATTCGTGACCGTGGATGAGGTTGATCGCTTCGGCGTAACTCTTGACGCGGACAAGCGACAGCACGGGTCCAAAGATTTCTTCTTTGTAAATCGTCATGTTCGGTTTGACGTTGTCAAACAGGCAGCCGCCGAGGAAGAAGCCTTTTTCATGGCCTTTCACTGTGAGTTTGCGGCCATCGACAACGAGCTTCGCGCCTTCTTTCTCGCCGGTGGCGACGTAACCCGCAACTTTGTCGCGGTGCTGCTTGGTGATCAGCGGGCCCATTTCGGAGGCTTTGTCCGTGCCGGGGCCGACTTTGAGAGCGTTGATCATCGGTGTCAGTTTTTCAACAAGCTTGTCGCCGACTTGGTCAGTGACCGCGACGGCAACCGAAATTGCCATGCAGCGTTCGCCAGCAGAACCGAAAGCGGCGCCCATGAGAGCATCTGCTGCCTGCGCCATATCGGCATCTGGCATAACAATCATATGGTTCTTCGCGCCGCCGAGAGCCTGCACGCGCTTATTGTGCTTGATGCCGGTGTTGTAGATATATTCGGCAACCGGCGTCGAGCCGACGAAGCTGACGGCCTGAATATCGGGGTGGTGGAGGAGGGCATCGACAGCCTCCTTGTCGCCATTGACGATATTGAACACGCCGTCGGGCAGACCGGCTTCCTTGAGAAGCTTCGCCATATAGATGGCGGCGGAGGGGTCGCGCTCGGAGGGTTTCAGGATAAAGCAGTTGCCGCAGGTGATGGCGATCGGGAACATCCACATCGGCNNCCATTGCCGGAAAGTTGAACGGCGTGATGCCCGCAACAACGCCAAGGGGCTGGCGCAGGTTATAGCTGTCGACGCCTGTGCCGACGCTGTCCGAGAATTCACCTTTGAGGAGGTTGGGGATGCCTGTCGCGTATTCAACGATCTCGATACCGCGCTGGACTTCGCCTTCGGCATCCACCTGCACTTTGCCGTGNNCGGAACATGATGCGGGCGCGGCGCATCGGCGGGGTTTCTGCCCAGGCGGGAAACGCTTTTTTGGCTTTTGCCATGACTTCGCTGATTTCCGCCTCGGATTGGAAGGGAATGCGGGTCACCACTTCACCGGTGGCCGGGTTATAAACATCGCCGTGACGTTGCATGTCGTTATCCTTTAACTGGGCTTTCATGGGTATCTCCCTTTTAATCGTTTTCTTTTGTCTGTTCTCTAGTTGTCGCAATCACCATGCCGGGGAAGCTGAACGGCGTGATGGAGGCAAGGAGGCTGCCTAGATATTTGCTCTTGAGCGAGACGGGGGCATCGTTCGCGCATCCGGCATTTTCGGTGCAGTCGGGGTCTTGCTTGAGTTGCGTTTTCATGGGTCTGATTCCTTTAATCATTTTTCTCGTCTGTTTTCTTGTCGTCGCAATCGTCACCATTGCAATCGTCTTCATCGGAATCATCGTTCTGTGTCGGTTTGATCTGCTTGTCGCCGCCGTGAGGGCAGGCGGGCATCACGCATTTCGGACCGGTCGGCGAAATGGAGCTTCCGTCGGGGCAAAGCTTGGCAACCGTCGGGCAGGCAACAGCTGTGGCGCCGTCATCCTGCGCGCGCGCTTCGTCAAGGCTCTTCAGGACGAAAAACGAGCTTAATACCAGCAGGGCCAGCAATGCGAGATAGGACTTCATTTTATGCCAGGCTCTTGATGACGCCGGCGAGCGTGCCGAAAATTTCGTCGATCTGTTGTTTGGAAATGATCAGCGGCGGCGAGAGCGCGATGATGTCGCCCGTCGTGCGGATCAGTAGGCCTTTCTCGAAGCATTGCAGGAAGGCTTCAAAGACACGGGCCGTCGGCTTGCCCGGGATTCCCTCCAGCTCAACAGCACCAATAAGCCCGATATTGCGGATGTCAATAACATGCGGCAGGCCTTTGAGGGAATGGAGGGCTTGCTCCCAGTAGGGGGCGAGTTCTTTCGTGCGTTCGAAAAGACCTTCTTCCTGATAAATATCAAGCGTCGCAAGACCTGCGGCGGCAGCGACAGGGTGGCCGGAATAGGTGTAACCGTGAAACAGTTCAATCGCGTTCTCCGGGCCTTGCATGAAGGCGTCATATATCTTCTTGTCAACGGCAACAGCGCCCATCGGGATGGTGCCGGCGGTGAGGCCTTTGGCCATGGTGATGATGTCCGGCTGCACGTCAAAAAATTCAGCCGCTGTGGCGGTATTGCCGACGCGGCCGAAAGCGGTGATGACTTCATCGAAAATAAGCAGGATGCCGTGCTTGGTACAGATCTCACGCAGGCGCTCGAGATAGCCTTTCGGCGGCAGCAGCACGCCTGTGGAACCGGCAACCGGTTCAACGATAACAGCTGCGATGGTCTCGGGGCCGTGCAGGGTGACGATACGCTCGAGGTCATCGGCCAGATGCGCGCCCCATGCGGGAATGCCCTTTGTATAGGCGTTTTCCTTGAGGTTATGCGTGTGCGGCAGGTGGTCAACACCTGTCAGCAGAGAGCCGAAGAATTTGCGGTTGTTGACGATGCCGCCGACCGAGATACCGCCAAAGCCGACGCCATGATAACCGCGCTCACGGCCGATCAGACGCGTACGACCAGCTTGTCCGCGCACGTTGTGGTAGGCGAGGGCGATCTTGAGGGCGGTGTCCACTGACTCCGAGCCGGAATTGGTAAAAAACACATGGTCAAGACTGCCCGGCATCAGCGTCGCAACGCGGGAGGCCAGTTCAAATACTTTCGGGTGGCCCATCTGGAAAGCCGGGGCGTAATCAAGCTCCTGAATCTGCTTTTGCACGGCAGCGACGATTTTCGGGCGGGCATGACCGACGTTGCAGCACCACAAACCTGCGGTGGCATCCAGAACCTTGCGGCCATCGTCGGTCGTATAGTGCATGTCTTTTGCCGATACGAACATGCGGGGTTTTTTCTTGAACTGGCGGTTGGCCGAAAACGGCATCCAGAAGGATTCAAGATTGTTTGCGGCGTGCTCAGTGTGTTGCTGCGCAGTTGAACGTGTGGATGACATCGACAATACCTCTTGCTCTTAAAAATAACCGAAAACTGAATAGGCAAAAAAATAGCATGGAATCTTCACATTATGCAATGTTGGATAAAGGTTAGTCATAACATAATTAATCTCAAAAAACCTGAAACATTTTCTCATCTTTTTTGGTGTGTTTATGTATGATTACCTTGGATTTTTTTAGGGGATTATCAAATGCTTCCACAGGAAATTATTCGTAAGAAAAGAGACGGCCAGAAACTGACGTCAGGCGAGATCGGCGAGTTTATAGGCGGCGTCACGGCCAAAACGGTCAGCGAGGGGCAGGTGGCGGCCTTCTGCATGGCGGTGCTGCTGAAGAAGATGGAGATGGACGAGCGCGTTGCGCTCACCGCGGCAATGGCAAAATCCGGCACGGTCATGGACTGGTCAAAAGAGAACTTTGGCGGTCCCGTTCTCGATAAACATTCGACCGGCGGCATCGGTGACAAAGTTAGTTTGATGCTGGCGCCGATCGTGGCAGCCTGCGGCGGGTTTGTGCCAATGCTCTCGGGGCGTGGTCTTGGACATACCGGCGGCACGCTGGACAAGATGGATGCTATCCCCGGTTATAAATCGCAGCCGGATATTGTGCTGTTCAAAAAAGCAGTGAAAGAAACGGGCTGTGCGATTATTGGCGCGACGCCTGATCTTGCGCCCGCCGACCGGATTATCTATTCCATCCGCGATGTGACAGGGACGGTTGAGTCCCTTGACCTGATTACAGCCTCCATTCTCTCAAAGAAACTGGCGGGCGGTTTGCAAGGGCTGGTAATGGACGTGAAATTCGGCACCGGCGCTTTCATGCAGAAATATGAGGATGCTGTGGCGCTGGCGGAAAGCATCGTCAAGGTCGCCAACGGCGCGGGTTTGCCGACAGTCGGTTTATTGACCGACATGAATCAGGTGCTGGGACGCACAGCGGGCAATGCGGTTGAAGTCGTTGAGGCGATTGAATACCTGCAAAACAAGAACGTCGATACACGCCTGCATGAAGTGAATGTGGCGCTAACGGCAGAATTGCTGGTGATCGGCAAGCTGGCGAAGGATGTGAAAGAAGCGCGCGGGAAGATTGAGACAGTCCTCAAAAACGGCAAGGCGGCGGAACACTTCGCCCGCATGGTGAAGGCTTTGGGCGGCCCTGCGGACCTGATGGATAACCCAGCCAAGCATCTCAAAGCAGCACCATTTATCAAAGACTTCTATCCGGCGCAGAAATTCCGCCTCTCGTCAGTGGATGCGCGGGCCATCGGCATCGGCATCGTCGAGATGGGCGGCGGGCGCGCACGTCCGACGGACACAATTGACCATGCGGTTGGCCTCACCAATGTCGCCCAGATCGGCGAGGAAGTGGGCACGGGCGCAAGGCCGCTGGCGACCATTCATGCCAAGGACGAAGCGAGCTTCCGCCATATGTCGGGTGTCCTGACGGCGGCGATGACAGTAACGGGTGCTGCGACAGGGGATCTTGTCAGGTTAAGGATTGCAAAATGACGCCGGCCGGGCATAGTGCCCACCACAAGAAGGTTATCATCCCCATTCTGCTGACATGCGCCGGTTATGCCTGCTATAACCTGAGCGATGCCGGAACGAAACAACTGGTCAGCCCGACAGGAAGTAATTTATATTTCGCGCAGGTGATGCTGACATCCGCCACCATGATCGTTTTCTTTATGGGGCTTTATGGCTGGTTCAGGGAGGGCAAAAAAAAGGCTTTTCGCACCAAAAAGCCCGGGCTGCTGTTGATCCGCGCGCTGATGTCGCAATTCAATACGCTTTGCAACCTTTTTGCTTTTCCGCATATCCACCTGACGACTTTTTATACGCTCGTGTTCACATCGCCTTTCTGGGTCGCCTTGATTTCGGCCTATTTTTTTAAGGACAAGCTGGATAAGCGCCGCATGGGCGTCATCATGTTCGGCTTTTGCGTGATCCTGTTTCTTTTCAGGCCGGGCGGCAATCTTTTTAATGGCTGGGCGCTCCTGATACTGCTCAGTTCTTTTGTTTACTCGTGGCAGCTGCTGGTGGTGCGTCATATAGGCTCCGGTGAAAGCCGGTCTTTTATGTACCTGTGCGGTGCGGTGCTGAATATTCTGGTCGCGCTGCCTTTTCTCGGGGCGCATTATGTTCCCCTGACATTAAACGAGTGGCTGATATTCATAGGCGTCGGCTTTATCAACAGTGTCGGCCTCTTGTGCGTCAGCTACGCTTTTCAGGAAGCGCCGTCGGCTTCCGTTGTGGCTCCTTACCATTATACGCAGATCATCTGGGGTGCCTTGCTCGGCTTCTATCTTTTCAAGGAAGTGCCCAACCCTGAGACGATGGGGGGCGCGGTGCTGCTTATTCTCGCCGGCCTTTACCTGATCCGCCATGAAACGCGCAAGGCAGCGTTGAAGCCGCCGGAAGCGTAAGGTTCTTAGGGGCTGGGGTTCTTTAGGGCTGGGTTCCCTGCGCTTTTTCGGCATCCAGCTTTTTCAAGGTCTCGATCCCGGCTTTCATGTAGTCCCAGCCGGAGAGGACTGTCATAACGGTCGCAACGACGAAAGCGAGAAGCCCGATGGCATAGGAGTGCGGCACAAGCGCGGGACCGTAATCACCGGCCATGACAAAACCGCTGGCGAACATTTGTACGGCGGTCTTCCACTTGCCCATCCATGAGACAGGTACGGAGACATTGTACTGACCGAGGAATTCGCGCAGACCCGCCACCAGAATTTCACGGACAAAGATGATCAGCGCGAGGATAATCCACACGCCTGTCAGCAGGTGAAAGGCGACCAGCAGCAACAACACGCCGCCGATCAGGATTTTGTCCGACGTGGCGTCAATGAACTTACCGAAGACGGAGATTTGCCCGGTGGAGCGCGCGATCACGCCATCCAGATAATCCGAGATGCAGGCGAGAAAGAAGAGAAAAACGTTGATCCATGTCGCGACAGGCCCGCCGATATAGAAGAATAGGGTCAGCACCGGCACCACAAGGATGCGGTAGAAGGAAAGCAGGTTGGGAATGTTGTAGAGGAATTTAGGCATATTTTGCGGCATGCGTCCTGTTAATCCCCGTCATGGAAGAAGTTATAGATCTTTTCCGCAACGGTCTTGCTGATGGTATCCACCTTTTGTAAATCAGCAAGCCCCGCCTCGGCAACAGCTTTCGCGGAGCCGAAGTGCAGAAGCAGGGCTTTCTTGCGCTTTTCACCGATTCCGGCAATTTCATCGAGCGGGTTGGAGACAATCGCCCGTGATCTTCTCGCTCTATGGGAAGTAATAGCGAAGCGGTGCGCCTCGTCGCGGATACGCTGCAGGAAGTAGAGTACAGGGTTATTCGGTTCCAGACTGAATGGTGCTTTGCCGGGGATAAAGAAACGCTCGCGTCCTGCGTTGCGGTCAGGGCCTTTGGCAATGCCAACGACGGGAATGTTGGAAACGCCAAGATCAGACATCGCCTGCACGGCGGCATTGAGCTGCCCCTGACCGCCGTCGATCAGCAGCAGGTCCGGGCGGATAGCACCGTCATCATTCGCAAGGGATTGAAAGCGGCGCGTCAGCATGGCGCGCATCATGCCGACATCATCGCCGCCCATTATCTTTTCGTCCATGTTGAACTTGCGGTAGGCATTTTTCTGGAAGCCTTCCGGTCCGACAACAATCATCGCACCCAGTGCGTGCGTGCCGGAGATATGGCTGTTATCGTAAACTTCAATGCGCTCTGGCGGGGATTCCAGCCCGAAGTGTTCGGCAAGTCCTTCCAGCAGCTCGCTCTGGCTCGCATCCGTCGCGCGCTTTCTTTCAAAGGCTTCCTTGGCATTTTTAAGTGCCATCTGCACCAGTTCTTTTTTGTGTCCTCGCGTCGGCTGGGTGATGGTTGTCTTGAGCGCGTGGGCGATCATCGTTTTTTCACTGACGGAGATATTGACCACAATTTCTTTTGGCACCGGCTTGCTGGTATAGAACTGCGTGATAAAGGCGGCGAGGATGTCTTCCGGTTTTTCATCCTTTTCGTGGCGCGGGAAGTAGGAGCGGTTGCCGTAGTTCTGGCCCGCGCGGAAGAAAAAGACTTCAACGCAGCTTGAGCCGTTATGCTGATAAATCACGTGTATATCGGCGTTTTCTAATCCTTTGACGTGATGCGCCTGAATGTTGGTGAGGGCGCGGATGCGGTCGCGGAAACCGGCGGCGCTTTCAAAATCCATGCGTTCGCTGGCGGCGAGCATTTCGGCGGCGAAGTAATCCTGTATCTTGCGGCTCTTGCCGGAGAGAAACTGCCGCGCCATATCCACCTGCTTCGCGTAAGCCTCGCGCGTTACTTTTGCCACGCAAGGTGCGGTGCAGCGCTTGATCTGGTATTGCAGGCAGGGCCGTGTGCGCTGGGCAAAGACAGAGTCGGGGCAGTTTCGCAGCATAAAGACTTTGTGTAGTACGGCTATTGCCTCGTTCACCGCGTTGCCTGAAGCAAACGGCCCGAAGTATTCGCCCTTGCGTGTTTTGGCGCCGCGATGCTTCAGCACCTGAGGGAAATCGTGGTCGCCGGTAATCAGGATATAGGGGAATGACTTGTCGTCGCGCAGCAAGATGTTATAACGCGGTCTCAGTTTCTTAATCAGATTGGCTTCGAGAAGCAGCGCTTCCGTCTCCGTATGCGTGGTGGCAAATTCCATGTGAGTGGTCTGCGCGATCATGCGCTGGATACGGATCGGGTGCTTCTGGGGTTGTGCGTAAGCGCTGACCCGCTTTTTCAGGCTTTTGGCCTTGCCCACATACAGCACATCGCCGGAAACGTTCAGCATCCGGTAGACGCCAGGCTGCCCCGGCAGGGTTTTGACAAAGGCTTCAATGACTTGAGCGCCTGATTTATACGTTTTGTCTGTCATTCCCTAGTTTTATAAGAAACGCCTTGAAATGGTAAGAAAAAAATGGTTTTTATGGATTCAGAAAGCAATTTCAATACCATGTCTTACGGCCCTGTGGCGGAATTGGTAGACGCACACGACTTAAAATCGTGAGCTTGTAACGAGCGTGCCGGTTCGATTCCGGCCAGGGCCACCAGCTATTAACCGGAGAGCCATATTGAAAATCATGTTGAAATTTCCGGTGCTTGTTGTGGTTATGGCCGCGTTATTCCAGACATCTGTTGCCTTTGCCGCGAACGTTGCGGGAACTGCCAGTGACGTGAACGGCACAGTCACTGTCATGTCTGCAGGGAGCGAAGAGGTGCGGGTGCTGCAGCGCAACGACGGCATAGCTGTAAACGATACGATCAGCACGGGTGAGAAGTCGCGGGTTAATATCGAGTTCAACGATCAGACAAAACTTGTTCTGGGGGAAAAAAGTAAACTGACGATTGATAAATTCGTCTACGATCCCAAGCAGCCCGAGGAAGGTAAGGGACTGTTCACCATTTTTGGCGGTGCTTTTTCTTATGTAAGCGGCCTCATGGACAAAGGCCGCAAGCCCGATGTGACGCTGCAGCTTGAAACGGGCGCACTCGGCATTCGCGGCACGCAGCTAATGGGTGCCATGAAGGGGCATGAACGCTGGATTTATCTCAAGAGCGGAAAAATCAGCGTCTATAACGCAGCAGGCGCGGTCATGCTTAATCCCGGTGAAGGCACGATCATGCGCAGCAAGCAGGAAGCTCCCGCAAAGCCGCATATCTGGAAGGCGCGAGAACTGCTGTGGATCAAATCGCAGGTCACCGGCCATGACATTCAGTGGTAAGGCGGCATGAAATATAAACTCTGCTTTTTGATCGTCTGCCTGTCTGTCGTGCCTTGCGCCTCCGTCTTTGCCGCCATCGGCGGTGTTACGCCTGACGGTGTCGATTCTCCCGATGGCTTTGCGCCGGGGCTGCTAGGCCTTTGGTATGGCGGTGTCAGGACGTTTGATGATAATCCCGCCAAAAACGATATACAGACGCATGAGCTGAAAGCGGAATATGGCGTTACAGATCATTGGACGCCGGGGATATGGGCTGATTTTACACGTGAACCTGATCAGACAGTGTATTTCAAGGATGTGACCGTGGACAGCACTTTCCAGCTCTGGGAGCCGGAAGAGAAGTGGCTGGATGCGGCGGTGCGGGCGCAATATACGCATAACTTCCAATCCGGCATAGCGGACACGGTCACGGCAAAACTTCTGCTGGAAAAGCAGTTCGGGCAATTCCTCCATCGTGCGAACATTGGCGCGCTGCAGGCTGTCGGCGCAAATGCAACCGGCGGCCCTGATCTGTCCTTCCTGTGGAGCAGCCGTTATCTCCTCAACGACCACTTCAGGCCCGGTTTGGAGATCCAGAGCGATTTCGGCAAGGACGGACAGATTGTAGGCTCCATGGACAAGCAGCAGCATTTCGTCGGACCGGCGGCCTACGGTAAAATCACCGATGACATCATATACAGGGCCGCCTATTTGTTCGGCGTCAGCAACGCCTCGGCACAGTCCGCCCTGCGTCTCCAATTGCTATATCTCAAGGATTTTTAAGCCGACGCGCTATTTCTTCTGCCGCTCTAATGGCGGGGGCTGCGATGGTTACCCGATTGGGTAGTGTCCGGCCTTATAATGATAGGGGTATGATCAAGAGATAAAAGTGTAAGTCAAAAAGTCAACTTTTCATTTTACATTCGGGAAGCCAACTACGTGGGCAATAATATTTTAAACCTGTTAAAGCCGATTCTTATCATTGATAACAATGAAGACGATTTTAAAGCGCTTGCACTGGCTTTTGAAAAAACAGGGTTACCTAATCCTCTTTCTCATTGCAAGACAGGTCATGAAGCGATGGACTGCCTTAACCAGACAGAGTCAAAAACACCATTTAAGCCAGTAATGATTCTTCTCGATCCGGATCTGCCGGATATTGACGGGCTCCGCTTGCTGCAGATTATACGCGAAGCGGCAGAGCTTCAGAAAACACCCATTGTTATATGGGCCTCGTCCGCACATGAACGGGACATTAATTCCTGTTACTACAATGGGGCCCATGCCTATATGCGAAAACCGGATAGCTTCGAAGACATGCTGGAATCAGTCAGGCGTCTTAAAGAATATTGGTTTGAAACGGTTATTCTGCCCTCCGGCGGAGGCATAAAAAAAACAATACAAGAGAGATATATTGGCTGACTTTGACTTACTCGAGTCAACCCATTTCCTGTTCCGTGATATAAAACTTTTCCTGCTGTTTCTTAAGAATAGCCACTTGCGTATTATGCTGACGGCGCTCAATCAGTTCCATCAGATATGTGCGCATTTGGCCCGGCGTCAGCATCGATTCCTGAAGTTCTTTGCCGGGAACAACAATAAGAACTACATTTTCCTGAGCGCGGGCACTGGCACGGCGCCCCCCTCCGAGGATTACTGCCATTTCTCCGATGAGCGTGCCGGGGCCAAGCTCGTCCAGAAAGATTTCATCACCATCGTCATCCAGCATAGAGATGCATATTTTGCCGCTTTCTATCACATAGGCATCATCTGCAGCTGCACCTTGTTCTAACAGCAGAGTTCCCATCGGTACAAATTTTCGTTGTTGCATGAGCTTCCCCTATATCTTTATTTTATATCGAAACTGCTTATAATTTTATTGATTTTATTTATCATTTTATAAAAATTGTATCATCATGAAAGTGATGAATTGTTATTTAGATTCAATGGCTCAATTGCGCTTTTATGAGCCTCTTTGCATTAAAATTTTTATCCCTCATCCACTGAAGCCTTCCGGAAGGCATTTATGTTGAATTTTAACTAAGTCAGACCGCGAGGCTGAAATACTCTGCGCATTAATGATCCTCTGAAAGGATCGTGTGTGCGTGCAATCCGCTGTGACATGAGAAGCTTTACGTAGCGGGAGCTTGCCAGACGGCGGTATGCGGTAGTGCGGACAGGGTAACTAAATTGGACTGAAGAACTTCTGTCGGGCTGCGTTTAGTCTGTGCTTATTCTATTTATCCGCTTTTTTTTAAGCTGACGCGCTATTTCTTCTGCCGTTCTGATGGCGAGGGCTGCAATGGTGAGCGTCGGGCGTGACATGCCGCAGGAAGGAAAAACCGCTGTGCCAACGATAAAGAGGTTGGGGTGATCGTGGCTGCGGCAGTGGGGATCGACGACTGAAGTTTTTTTGTCCTTGCCCATCATAGCCATGCCGAGCGGATGATGTTCCGTAACGGGCCCCTGTATCGACAACAGTTCGGCGTCAAGAGCCTTGGTGATATGCCTGAAAGTTTCTTTTGCGGCTTCAAAGCCAGCGTTCTCATAGTCCGAGAAAGAATAATAGTGTTTCATGACCGGTTGTCCGGCGCGGTCACGGCGTGTCCAATCAAGGGTGATACCGTTTTTTTCGCTGGGAAGCTGCTCCATATGCGAGCTCATGTCTATCATCCGGACTACGCGGTCGCGGATCGCGCTGTCGAGGGAGGGCGGCTCAGCACCTTTCTCCAGCAGGTCACTGGTAGCTTCAAAGTGGTGGGCGAAGTTATGAATGCTAAAAGTGAATCCGGCGCGTGTTCTCCTGAAATCGCCGTTGCGGAAATTGTCGCTGCTCATAGTGGCTTCGGGGCCGCGCGGATAGACGGGCGCCGGCATAACCATACGGCAGACAAGACCCGGATGCTCAAAGAAGTAGCGTCCGACTCGGCCTGAACTGTTGGCAAGCCCTTTGCTGTAGGTCTCATTTGCGCTCATCAGCAGCAGGCGTGGTGATTCGATGCCATTTGCCGCCAGCAGGAATATACGTCCACGCGCTGTAACGTCTGTGCCATCCGGTCTCTTTGCATGGACCTCGCTGATCTTGCCCGAA
Source organism: Rhodospirillales bacterium (assembly GCA_003153235.1). Classification (GTDB taxonomy): domain Bacteria; phylum Pseudomonadota; class Alphaproteobacteria; order Micavibrionales; family UBA2020; genus PALSA-926. Next base: position 16,504 of record PLXM01000160.1, on the reverse strand, counting down.
GCATCTGTAATAATGCGGTCTACGCGGGTGTTTTCAAGCACGCGCACACCAAGCTTTTCTGATTTATTGACATGAACGACGGCGGCATATTGCGCCCCTGAGGGACAAATCGGCGAACAGGTGCCAAAACCCATGCACTGCGAGCGGCCATCATAAGCACGGCTGTTACGGGCCGCGGGCGGTGTGGAAAATTTTATACCCATCTTTTCAAGTTTTGGAGCAATGATTTTATCGGAGTAACTCCGCGGAATGGGAGGGAGAGGGAAAGGTTTTGACCGCGGTGGATGGGGATCTTTATCGTCGCCGGAGACACCCATTTCCTTTTCGGCTTCAGAATAGTAAGGCTCCAGTTCTGCATAATCGAAGGGCCAATCTATGCCAACGCCGTAAGTGCTCTTGATCTTCATGTCTTCGGGGTGCAGGCGTATGGCAAAACCGCTCCAGTGCCAGGTTGTGCCGCCGACATTGCGCAGGTACTCGACATTCGCCTGCGCCGGCCCGATATGGTCGAAGTACGGTTTTTCGGCGGGATCCCAGTCAGGGCGCGGCGCCCAGTCTTCGTTAGGGTAGCCTGACGAAAAATCAAATTTGTGACTTTGTGTAAACTTTTTTACTATAGCGGCGCGGTCTATGCGTGGTCCCGCTTCGAGGATGGCAACTTTCACGCCTTTATTGGCAAGGGTGTACGCTGCCATGGCACCCGCAACGCCGGAGCCGATAATGATCACATCTGCTTCAACGACAGTGTCGCTCATTTTTTGATCTCCGGCGGGCTCGTCCACGCCCCGTAACCGACGTTTTCAAGATAGGGTATGGGCATTACGCCTTTTATGGCACGGAATTGCAGTGCATTTTCGTAGAGTATGCGCTGTGTCGGCCTTTCCTCATGATAATAGATGCCCAGATACCATGTGGTCAGCAGGTGACCGGCGAACCAGCTCTCGCCGTCAGTGAACTTCCATACGGGATCTTTCAGGGAAGGACGTTTCTTCTCATCACTCAGTGCACCGATGATTTTTTTGTGCAACCCTTCGATGTGCTCCGGCGCCCAAGGTTCATCCATGAATACTTTATACATACGCGCGATGGAGTCTGCATCAAGGTCGTCGTGTAATGTGATAAGCGAGCTCAGGGCAGCAAAAGTTTCTAGCGAAGGAGTGCTGTCGCCAAGAAAGGCCCATACCTTTCCGCCATCGCGCGCGAAAGGGGAGAGGGTAGAAAAGAAAACGCTCCCGGCACCGAGTGCCAGAAGCGTTTTCATTAACTTGCGTCTTGTGATGCCTATTTTTTGCATTGCAGGCTCAAGACAGATTAGAAGTTTGCCNNCCGCCGTAAGCGCCGCTGGCTCCGTTTCCTTGTGTATCAGCGTAACCGCCATAAATCTTGCCTTTGACGGAACCGATGACTTTGATATCTGTCAGTGCTGCGCCATAACGCTGCTGGTCATACGCCTTGTTTCCGACAAAACCGACTTCCGGACCAAACTTAGCAACGCCGAAATCATATCCGACACCTGCATGCGTCCAGTAAGTGTTGAAAGCAGTGGAATAGTTGCCAGCTGCATTAGCGCCGATGTGGTTTACGGGGGTCATCTCAAGTTCAAGCTGCCCTTTCACGCCGGCTTCGGTTCCTGAGACAGTGTTGCGGATATCGCTAGGCGAAAGGCTTTGATCCTGAAGATCACCGCCAAGGTAAGCGGTAACGCGGACTTGGGGGAGCTGGTAGCCGTAGCCCACCATCAAATCTCCGTCTGATGCTTTACCGTCTACATGACCGCTTGCAGAATTGACTGTGTCATAGGTGAACTCACCGTAACCGCCAGAGACGCGCAGCAGAAAGCCATTCTGGTTCAGGATATTTTGATGGTTAAGTCCGGCGACAGCACCGACATAGGTGTAATACGATTTCGGTCCGAAATCGACGCCAGCCCAGCCCTTTGCCATGTCAGCGTGTGCTGAAGCGGGAGCGACCAGAAGTGCGCCGATCAACAAAGCGGCGGCTGAAATTTTTTGTTTCATCATTTGTGCGAATCCTTTTTAAGTTTTAGAACGAAGTGGTAATCACTCGATTAAGTGACAAATACTACAATTTCATAGAGTTCGTCAGCCCCATTCTGCATAATATGAAGCATAAGTAGCCATGTGTGTTATTTAAGCAACTAACTTCAGGGTGTACCGGTATGGAGTTGCCCCATCCAGCCCCTCTTTGACCAGCGAATGAAGGCCTTCTTCTGCGATAATCTGCGCTCTTTTTATCTGCTGGCCCGCATCGCTGAACATGAGAAATCCATACTCTTTGCCTATGGCAAGTTCAGTAAACGTGACCAGTGAAGCTGTATCTTTGATTGTTCTCGAAGCTGATACTATTCCATAATATATAAAATCGTTATTGGACGGTTTATTACTACCAGTTGCATCCAGAAGGAGGGCCTGCCATGGAGCATAGGGCGTTTTAAAAGGAGACTGGAGGCGCAGACAGGAGAGAATCACATCAGAAGGAGTCATGAAATAGGCGTTACGGTGCAGAAATTCACGGTGCCAGTCTACCGAATACAGGCTGTTTGCCAGCTGGTCACGTTGCTCAACCTTATCCCAGACAAGGCTGCCTTCGACAGACGGTGTGTTATTAATTTTTTTTATGCTTTCAATGTTGATCTTTAAAGGTAAGGGACCGCTTGGCAGGAAAGCTGTGCATTCAATAGTATTTCCAACCGGGAGATCGACACTCTGATAAATAGCAAGTTTTGTCCAGTCTTCCGACAGGCTGGTGATGCAGCCGTATGAGGAGTCCTTGAAAACCACCGGAACCGGCACGCGGAAGCGAAAAAAATCGTGGGTGTTTTTGGCGTCGAGCAGGGCTTTGCGCACAAAAAAGATAACGCGCACGGCGCTGTACAGGGCCCATGCGCCGGCAATGGCAACAAGATCTACCGTGTAGCCATCAGACATGACTTCATGAAGGTGGACAGTTTTTGGGATAGAAAACGTTGTTGCTGCAGAATAAAAGAACTTTATCAGTGGCCCTGTCCTGAACCCTGTATGCGCTAGCATGGCAATGGCGATGGTGACGGAAAAGAGGCAGGCAACCATGACTGTCAGTTGCGGCGTCATCAGACGCCAGCTGACCTGTCCTTGAAGGTTCTTGCTCGAACTGATGAAGTGCAGCTTACGGCCAAAAAGTCCCGCAGTGGAAACGAGAAAGACCGGCCAGCGCGCCATGGCGAAAATCTCATTGGCCCAGTAGCGCGCAAAGCCGCAACCAATTTCCTGCAGAAGCATGTACGACAGAAACGGGAAGGCTAGCACGATCAGTACGTTGAAGATTGTGATCGTGAATGGCTGTAGGCCAAAGGTCAGGGTGATAATGGGGATAGTGAAGAGAAGCAACTGCTGCCAGCCTTCCAGATATATCAGTCCCAGCGCCAGATAGTGCAGCCGCTGCGGCAAGGTCAGGCCTTTGCAAAAGGGAATTTTTTCGAGACGGAGTGCGTGTAGATTACCATGTCCCCAGCGGTGACGGGTTTTGTAGTATTCTTCGAGGTCTGAGGCAGCAACACCGTAGGCAACCGGCTCATTAAGATAAATAGTGCGGTATCCGGCCTTGTGCAGCTTGAGGGCGGTATGGATGTCCTCCGTCACCGTATCGACAGGGATGCCGCCGATACGGTCAAGTGCGGTGCGGCGGTAAACAGCGCCCGTGCCGACGCATGAGGAGGCGTTAACCTTGTCAGCGCAGGGCTGCTCTAGGCTGTAAAAGGCCGACTGGTCATGCCACAGCCCGCCGGTACGTTCGGCGTTGAAGTACTGAAAGGCGTCGATGTTGTAAAAGTCCTGCGGCGTCTGCACCAGGGCAACGTTTTTATCATCAAAAAAGCCGAGCATGACGTCGAGCGCATGCGGCAGGGCGATATGGTCTGCATCGAAAACCATGACGAAATCGGCTGTGCTGTGCTGCAGCCCGTAGTTCAGGTTTCCGGCTTTGGCATACTTATTGTCAGGCCGGCGCAGGTATTGTACGCCAAGATCTTCCGCGAGTTCTTTCACTTCGTGCCGCTTCCCGTCGTCCAATATAAAAGTATTGTGCGGATATTTTATATTCTTGGCTGCCATGACGGTACGGCGGATAATCCACAGCGGCTCCTTGTAAGTAGGGACCATGACATCGACCGCAAGACCGGCCGGCGCCGGCAGCGGCTCACGGTGGCTGTAATTCCACGTATCGAAGATCGCTTTCAGGCCGAGGATAAAGCCGATGCATTCGGCTATATAGTACAGGATGGACAGCGTGAGAGAATTCGTGTTGATGATGGTAAAGCGCCAACCAAGATAGGCCGTTAATGATACGACATAGACCGCTGCCATGAGCCGGCGCCATATTTTGCGGCGCTCGAACCTTTCCTGCATTTGCACGGAAACGGACTTGTGCGGGTGTGTGACGGGGCCACTCTTTGTTTCTTGCAGCGCATCCGCAGGGGAGGGCTTTATCGCAGTTTTAGTCACAGTACCCCCATCGTCGTTATATACGGTTATCTTTGGATATTGATTCATCGGGCATCAAGCTCATGGCGGCGGTGTTTCTCAGGGACGCTGCATAAACCGGATTGCCGACGGTTTTTGCGGCGTCCAGCAGGCCCTGTTCGTCAATGTATCCCGCCTGATAGGCAGCAATATAAGGGCAGCCTATGCGGACGTGATCACGGCTCTCGATTTTGGCAACCAGATTACCGGCTTCGAGGATCGATGCGTAAGTGCCGAGGTCAAACCACAGGAAGTCCTTGTGGAATTTTATACTCCGCAATTCCTCCTGTTCGAGGTAAAGGTTGTTCAGGTCGGTAATTTCAAGTTCGCCGCGCTTCGAAGGGGCCAGTGTTTTGGCAAGAGCGCAGGCACGACCATCGTATATATAGAGTCCGGTTGCAGCCCAGTTGGAAATAAACGTCTGGGGTTTTTCGGTCAGCCCGATAACCTTGTCTGAATTATTAAAGCTGACAACGCCGTAGCAGGACGGGTTACTGACATGCTGGCAGAAAATTGTTGCACCGGTTCCGGCATTTTTCCAGCCTTTCTCAATTGCCTCATCTAAACCTTCCCCATAGAAAAAGTTGTCGCACAAGACGAGGCAGACGGGGTCTCCGTCGATAAAAGACTCGCCGAGAATAAAGGCATCAGCAATGCCGCGCGCCACGGGCTGCTCGATATAAGATATCGCTGCCCCGAATTGCGATCCGTCTCCGAGGAGGGCATGGAACAAAGCTTTATCTCTGGGAGCTGTGACAATGAGGATATCCCGCACACCGGATTGCAAAAGGATGCTCAGCGGGTAAAAAATCATGGGCTTATCGTATATTGGCAAAAATGGTTTGCCAAAAGGGATGGTCCCCGGATAAAGGCGGGTCGCGTTACCGGCGGCTAGAATAATCCCTTTCTTTTTCAACGCTTTTCTCTCTTGATCTGAAATGTTTTGACGTATCTGACAGGAGATAACTATATATTCTGTCTAATTGCAATCTTTATTTGAATATTTCCTTAATGGATTTATTCATCTTTCGCCATGCAAAAACATCCCGTATTCAATGAAATGCGCTGCCTGATATTTGACGGCTTTATTGCTCGGCATAAATGTGTGGGTCGCCGGGAGAGTGATATGATCTTTCATGCCTTGAAGTTTTGTCCGTTCGACGGAAACCTTGCCGTCGTTTTCTCCGGGAAGAAGAAGTGATGAAACGGGATCAATAGAGTAGTTTCCGGCAATGATGCCCAGTTCATAGTCAATGGTTCCGTATAGACCGCTGAATCTGGATTGATCTGTGCCGAGTTGTTGACCGGCAGGTCCATAAAGGTATCTGTACAGGGAAAACTTTTCTACAAAATCCGCAACCTCGCTGCCCTGATTTGGTGGCCCCAACAAAACTACCCGTCCGATATTGGCTGGCCGATACTTTTTAATATAGGCCCGGGTTATGAGTCCGCCCAGTGAATAGCCGATGAAATGGATCTTCCTTGCTTCATCTAGATTGCTATCTGTTAAAATTTTTCTGACATCTTCAACCAAACCAGCAATCGGTTTTTTGCAGGATGGATAGTTTATGTTGATGACATGGTATCCCTTGCCGGAGAGATATTTTTCCAGAGAAGACATCGAGCGCTTTGTCCGGAAAATACCGTGCAGTAAAATGACGTAGTCGTTCTGTTTCATCGCCTTTCTTCCTTAATTTTTGCAAGGGGACGCACATGAAGCATCTGCGCTGAAAATTTTGTGAGTTAAAGAGGATGGGGTTTAAACTTTGCCGGAATCTTTAGGATTTTCCGACAACTGCTTTCTGATGCGCTGCACATCGGAATCCTTGACCGTGTCGTAATACTTCAGCGCCTCGGCCAATTCGCGCTGATCGACAATTTTTTCAGAGGTGCGCGCACTGCGGCTGAGAAGATATATGGAAGCGAACTCCGATTTCATCATCCCGATCGACCGGCAGGCCACAGCGAAGAGCTTGCCACCTTCTTTTTTGATCACATCAAGAGCCATATCCGACGTCAGATTCAGCTTTTCTGCGAACAGGGCGACAAAGAAGGAAAGCTGCCCTCTCTTGAGAGCTTTGAGCATCAGCACAGGTGAAATCTCGCTGCGTTCTTTGAACCGTTTAGCCAGCGCCATCATCTCAGGAGTCACTTGCTGCAAGCCTTTTGCTTCCTGGCTTAGTTCCTCGACAAGACCGTCCAGGGCAACCTCTACCATTACAGGGGAGATGCGGAACCGCTGGGAGATTTCCCGGCGTAATACCTGTGAAACGCAGGCATAGATATCAACCACAAGCTCCGCGTCAATCTCCGGACGGCGCATCAGGGATGATTGCAGTTTATCGGACTTCAGTGAAGTTTTGATCAATCTTTTGACTGTATTCCTGTGCAGGACGATATGCGGATTGTCCACAAGATTAAGGGCGGTATCCGTGTCTCCTGTATCCGTCAGCCTCCGTACGACAGAGGGGCTCAGCTGCTTGCGCTGGGCGATTGACCGCCAGTATTCCGGGCCCTTGGATGAAATGATGTAAATCAGGTCAACTTCGTTCAAAACTGCGCTGTGCTGCAATATAGGCTGGGCGACGGATATTTCATCGTTGGCAAGGAACGTAATGATTTCTGCCGGTACGTTATCTATGATTGCTAATCTTACTGAAAGCGCTTCCCGAAGATCCTTTTCGGCTTGGTAAATCAGGCTCATCATGATCTTGATGACAAGCCGTTTCTCCATTTGTCTCAGTTCTTTCTGCTCGAAAGACTGGGCAATGGCATCCGCCAGGTTATAGCGGCCTGTCGATGAATCATCCTGCGCGAGCTCGTACAAATGCTTCGAGTAAAGCATGGCCCTTTCATCACCAAGGTCTTTTTGTTCGATTTCAAACTGATTCAACATCACACATACCCCATACTTATATTTGAACATAATTTTATTCAAAAGTTGTGTGAGAGCGTTAACTATTAGCACGAGAAATAAAAGTACCCCTAAAAAACTCTTATTTTATAAGCGGTTATCAGTAGAAAGGTAATAAAATTTTTTATATTCATCAAGAGGGGGTCTAGCCGCTGGTAAATCGGCGATTCCATGAATAGCCAATGACTTCATCCGCTTTTGGATCGATCTGTGAATAATATCTATATAAACAAATGAAGTTATATAAAAGTGTGGCTTCAGCCAGCCCAAAAGGGACGAATTCTGTCCGGCGCATAGGGTACGATGGATGATTGACATGAAAAAGCCGGAGATTCAGTATAATGAATACAAAAAATTGGGAGCGACTTGGGGAATATCAGTTTAATGAAGAAAAATGCTGCCGCATTTCTTACCCTGCTTTTGACTGAACTTGTTTTGATGCGCATAGCAAGCGCATCTGCGCTGCGGCAGGAAGGGATGGCCTGGACTAATGTTACTGCCGCAAAGGCCAATAGTTGTGACACTGCGCTTACCGCAGGAGGCAGCGCTGCAGAATATACTCATTGCTACACAACCCTTGTTGATAAGATAGTTGAACCCGTTGCCTTTGATGTGGAGCTGCTGCACTCTATGGAGAAACAGATAAATCAGCTCGGCCTAAACTTTGACGCCGGAAACGTAGACCCCTTTATGTTCAACGAAAGATTCAAGAAAATCTTATTTCTTTATTTTCACCAACGGGACGCTGAGGCGCGTCATAAAGACGCGCAAGACGATTATCTGAAACAGACAAAAAATCCCATTCCGCTCATTCAGGCAATCAGTGACGGGGACTTTCAGGAAGTGAAGGATCTGGTCGAAAAAGGTAGCGATGTAAACGTGCGCGGCGAATATAATGGAACCCCCCTCACATGGGCGGCTTGGACTGAGAATATAGATATTACAAAGTATCTTCTAGCCAAAGGAGCCACCCTGTCTCCGATGGATGATTTTGGTTCTACAGCTTTAAACTATGCCGAGGAAGTAGGAAGCCTTCCGCTTGTCAAGGCACTCGTTGAGGGTGGAGCGGATGTGAACCAAAAAGACGCGAAAGGCGATACTCCCCTTCAGTGGCTCCTGCACCATAAAGATGGCGGACCTATGGACAGTGCCGCTCCCGCGATCATAAGTTACCTGCATTACATAGGAGCAAAGTAGGTTGGATCAAATTGTCTAATACTTATGTCTTGAATTCAGATGTGTGCTGTAGAATATTAATGTCAACAAGTGCAGTCCATCGACTTTGAGCTTTAGTGCGATAAAACCTTAATTCTGATTAAAGAAGCGGCGTTATGGATACAATCTATCTTATTATACACAGGGCGTAGGTTACAGTGGCACAATTCACTTTCGCAAAGGAAAATTCAGACTTTATACTTGAAAAGATATTTTCTTGCGGCATAGCGCTGGCTCTGGCTTGTAAGCTAACGGCTATTCAGATGAGCGCTGTCTTTATCATTATGGGCCAAGCTCACTTTACATTAACATACATTTATCAGATTAAAGCCGGGCTTGCGACCCCCCGGAATGTTGTCCTTTTTGTTTTATGTATGACGGCCCTTTATACGACATCCTTTTATTATCCGCCATTCTTCACGCTGTTTGCGGCTTCATCACTGGTCATTCATACTTATGTTGCAGAGGTAAAATTACAGCGGCGCAGAATGAATATTGGATACTTGGCGTTAATGGCGGGCGTTATGGTGGTGAATTCGACCGTGTCTATCAATCAGCTGTTCGGCCTTCATCTGCCTGTTGATACTGTGTGCTATGTAATTTTACTCATTGGCTTTTCGGCGGGCTTTGGATATTTCATTAGAGCCAAGAGGCCTATAAGCATACAAGCCTATACCATCTTTGCGATTGGCCTTCTGCTAACTTATATAGCACTAGCTCTTACCGATAGGTTCCCCTATCCTTACACAAGTTTGGGATTTATTGGTGTCTCGCATTACCTGACTTTTTATGCCGTTACCGCAAGAAAACTTTATAGGAATAACAGAAAAAGGCTGCTTGTATTTATAGGTGAAGCAGCTGTCTTAAACCTTCTTATAGCGGCGGGATATTTTTCTTTGGTATGGGGATGGTGGAGAAACGACGATTTATATACTCTCTGGTATCTGCCAACCGCTTTTTATGCATGGACGGTCATGCATTTCATATCAACATTTAAAGCAAGTGATTATGCGGGATCCCTCAGCTTTAAACCCAGCAAGGCATCGTTTTAGGCAGATAGCAGCCGCTACTTGTCAGTAGACTTTTTTAAATAGAGATGGGCAGTGGCAGTGCGATTCACTTTTGCAAAAGAAAATAAAGTCTTTATTTTTGAAAAATTTTTTACATTTAGCCTGCTGTTACTTATGCTGTTTAAGCTATCTCCAGATCAGGTTCTGACTGCTTTCATCATTTTGGGGCAGGCTCACTTTATACTGGCGTATCTCTATCAAATCAAGGCTGGTAAAGCTACATTTCGCAACATAGCCCTTTTTTCTTTATGCATGCCTATCTTTTATATTGCGGCAGTCACTTACCCAATGCAGTTCCTGATATTGACAGCCGCATGGGGTGTTTTTCACATCAATATTTCTGAGGTAAGGTTCCAAAAACGCAAAATGAACCCAGGGTATTTTTGCCTGATGGTTGCAATTATGTTGATCAGCTCTTGCTGGATTGCCAATAACTTTCCGAACGTTCATATACCCGTTGACAGGGTTTGTTATCTGACTTTGCTGGCAGGGATTCCGGCGGGAATCTGGTATTTTGTTAAGGCGAAGAAACCGTTAAGCATAGAGGCCTATGCTGTTTTCCTGGTAATCGTGCTGCTTGTATATATAGGGATTGGACTCTCCGGCGTGCAGCCTTCTGCAGCCAAGGTCTTTGCTATTCCTAACATAATGCACTACATCACATTCTATGCTGCTACGGCGCGTCGATTCTACCGCGAAGACAAAGAAAAGATGTTTTTGTTTTTAAGCGAGGTAACGTTTATCAACCTTTGTATGGCGGCCGGATACTTCGCTTTAATGTGGGGGTTGTGGAGCAACAAAACTTTATACACTTTCTGGTATGCGCCAACGGCCTTTTATGCATGGTCATTCATGCATGCAGCGGCGACTTTCAAGCCCAGGGATTATGCTGGGTCACTTAACTTGAGGTTCCTTGATTCATCTGGTGTATCCAAAGTGTAAGATACATGAGGCCGATGAGGATTTATCTATGTTAAGCTTTGAAATTGACAATGGTTTATCTTCCATGTTCCCTTAAAGCTGGTGGAAAATGAAAACAGTCTCAGTAAAGAAGCTCCTTGATGACTATGGGGGCGTGTTCCCGGGATTTGATGCGCTGCGGCTTATCTTGTCTATCGTAGCCATGCTGTACCGTTGTGCTGTAATCTATTTTACGTTTCATTTCGTCGCTCATGATCCATCTTCTTTGGAAGTAAATCCTTACGGCTTATATGAACTCTGGTTAAAGCCATTTCTCCGAGGCCTTGCCCCCGCATACTTTTTTATGTCAGGCCTCTTGGTAACGGGCAGCGCACTGCGTGTTAAATCCGCCAGGGTTTTTCTTACGTTTAGAATTCTCAGGGCATTTCCTCCGCTCTTGGCAGAGGTGATTCTTACTTCTGTGCTGATGGGGGGGGTCCTTACGAGGCTTCCTCTTTCCACATACTATACGCACCCGCGATTTTTTAAATATTTTCTCAATATGGTTTGCAATGTACAACTTTATCTGCCGGGAGTTGATATAAATAGACATTCTGTAGAGTTCACCAGCCTGCCTATACAGGGGCACCTCTGGTCCGCGCCGCTGGTTATATGTGTATATGCCATTCTTGCTATCCTGATTATGCTGCGTGCCATTTTCTCCAGAAGGTTGTTTTTCTGGTTTTTTGCATACTTTAGCTTTTTTGTTGCGGCTATCCAGGTATTAAATCCAAAGGCAATGATCGCCCAATCTATCTTTGGAATCCCCACCTATGGGATCCCTATTGCCGGAGTCCCGCTGATTTATTCCTTCTTTGCGGGAACATTCGTGTATTTATTTTCAGACAGGATACTTATCAGTAGAATGGGGATGATTTTGGCGTTTATCTCGTTGATTTTTTTTAAATGGGATCAGACAATAATATTGGGTATATCGGCAGTATGTTACATTACTTTATGCATCGGCTTTGCCGATCTTAGGGAATTTCCTCTTGTTAGGAGAGGGAATTACTCCTGCGGGATATATCTGTATGGACTTCCAGTCGCGCAAACTCTTAATGATTTATTTCCAGCGCTTGGGCAATCGTGGTGGATTCTTTCTCTCGCCACAACGCCGATCACATTATTCCTTGCTTTTCTTTCGTGGCATTTTATCGAAAGGCCTATTTCTGAGCTCAAAAGAAAACTATGGCCGGCGGTTCAGATGCCTCACCCTGAGATTCTTACTACAAAGGAGTCCGTGCTTGGGAGCAAGGGCTGCTAATTTTCTTAGAAAGTTCTCTGTTGCAGGCAAAAAACACTTGCCATCATAAAGAAGAACGGCATACCCTTAGCCCACACTTTAATTCAGGATATCCGGCATTACTCGGATATTAAAAGAAAATGAAAACAGCCTCTGTAAAACAACTTCTGGATCAGTACAGTGAGGTCGTACCAGGATTTAATGCGTTACGCCTTATTCTGGCTTCCATAATTTTATTATACCATGCTTTTATCATTCAGACTTTTAGCATCTATCATAGCCCTTATGGCACTCATGAAATCTGGTTAAAACCTGTCACGCGGGCGTTCCTTCCCATGTTCTTTTTTTTAGGCGGATTTTTAGTGACGGGTAGCGCTTTACGCGTCAAATCCCTGAAAGCTTTCCTAGCCTTCAGAATTTTTAGGATTGTTCCTGCACTTTTAGTGGAAGTTGTTCTTTCTGCCGTCGTGCTGGGAGGATTTTTTACAACGCTTCCTCTGGAGGAATATTATAGAAGTCCGGGGTTTTTTGCTTATTTTCTAAACATCGTTGGTGACGTGCATTTTTTTCTGCCAGGAGTTTTTATGGAGGGGAACAGCGTAACGCCTACCAATGGTTTGGTTAATGGCAACCTCTGGACATTACCTCCAGACTTATTGGCTTATGCTATTTTGACAGCCTTATTTGCGCTCCATATTATTTTCTTCAGAAAAACGTTTTTCGGGCTTTTTGTCTTTGCCAGTCTCGTGGTCGTAGTTATACAGGTTATAAGGCCGCATGACATGCTGAATAACTATCTTCTTGCCATTCCTCTCGCCGGGTTCATGCAGATATATTCTTTTTTTATGGGTGCGCTTGTATACTTATTCTCGGACAGGATATTCCTGAACAAAAGATTGTTGTTATTAGCGCTTGTGTCGTTGGCTTTTCTCAGTTGGGAACAGACGATCCTTTTGGGTGTTTGGGCAGCCTGCTATCTTTGTTTGTATATCGGCTTTATGGACCTCAGGAACTTTCCCCTTGTTCAGAGAGGGGATTATTCTTACGGCATATATCTCTATGGATACCCTATACTTCAAGCATGTCGGAATGCCTTTCCGATCCTGAAAACATGGGAGGAACTCTTCTGTATTGCAATGCCCGTTACCTTGCTGTTTGCTATACTTTCGTGGCATATCATTGAGAAACCCGTTCTTGGTTTAAAGGGCAAGATATGGCCAAAGCTTCATCGGCCCCATTCACCGGTCTAGGTCGCGTTTAAACTATAATCACAGAGATTTATTTCTTTACTGGCCTGGTCTTTTGAACGTCTGCCAGCTTCTTATGGCCGCCCCAGTCGATATAATGCAGGTCCGGTCTTTGTTTTGCGTACTGTTTATACAAAGCGATGGCTTTGGAGTCTTGCAGGACCTCTATATTTTGTGTGCCGCCAGCGCGCAATATTTTTTCAGTACTGGACGCATTGGTAATGTCGCCGATGATGACTTTTTCAAAATGGCATCGGTTGTTAATCTGGGCGCAACATACAACGCACGGCGTGAGAGTAGTGAACATGATAGTCTTGCGGAAATCGACAGGCCCCTTACCTTTAAGTCTGGCCACACGTCCGGCGTCGCGGATTGCGGCGGTTTCGCCATGCGTCGTGGAATCATTTTCCTGACCAAGGGTGTTGTGGCCCTTGCCAATGATCTGGCGCGTCTTGCTGTCAATAACGACGCCACCAATGGGACAACCTCCTTCGTCATAGGATTTTTGCGCGAGTAACGTGGCTATACGCATAAAGTCCTTATCCTTAAGCGTCCTGAAAAAGGCCGGATCGACGGTCTTGGAAAGGTGCTCCGTAGGCAGATAAGCAATGGCGTTGAGCGCGGCATCGCTAACGACCGTATCTTTAGTAATAAAAAAACCTGTCATGCAAACTCTTCCTCTTGTCCTTTAATTGTATAGCAGGGGAATCAAAAGTTTTGTATGGTATTTATGCTGTTTATTGAGGGATAAATAAGATGGGTAATGACCATATAGCAAGTGTCGACGGGCGTTGGGGAAAATGTCACTTTTTCAAGCAGGACCTTTTCATCGGCCAGTCCTTACTGCACTACGGAGAATATAACCCCGATGAAATAGAGTTTATTCTCGGGCTTGCCGCAAAAGCGGGCAGGGACAAGACTGTTCTTGATATCGGCGCAAATATCGGCGTGATAGCGCAAGCGCTCGAGCATGAAGGCTTTACGGTGGAGGCGTTCGAGCCGCAGGCCGAAGTATTCGAGTTGTTGAAAATGAATTTTAAAGGTATAGCTCACAATGTGGCAGTGGGTGAGAAAGCACGCACGACAGTCATGCCGCGTCTTGATTACACGGAAGTTAACAATTTTGGCGGTATCTCCTGCGGCACGTCGAGTAAATCGCGGGGCTCGGTGCAGATCCCTGTTCATAAGCTTGATGATTACAAATACGGGAATGTCGGGCTTATAAAGATTGACGTCGAAGGTTATGAAGAGCTCGTGCTCCGCGGCACAGTTGAAACGATTGCGCGGTGCAAGCCCATTCTTTATCTGGAAGACAACAGGGAAGATAAAAGAGCTGGCCTGCACCAGATTTTAACCGAACTTGGATACAAATGGGAACTGCATCGCCCGCCCTTATATAGAGAGCGTAACTTCTTTAACAAAAAAGAAAATATCTGGGATAGGGACTTCAGAAGCACTAATATCGTTTGTTACGCGTAATGCAGGAACATAACATACAACCGCATGTGGTTATTATCGGCGGCGGACCGGGCGGTTTGATGGCCGCGGAGATTATTGCCGGCAAGGGACTGCCAGTCACCGTCTACGAACGTAAACCCAGTCTGGGCCGCAAGTTTCTTCTGGCGGGACGCGGCGGGCTTAATCTCACTCATTCCGAAGACATTGAACGGTTCATGACGCGCTATGGCGCTGCGGCTGAGCATCTGCTTCCCGCCATCAAAAATTTTCCGCCGTCGGCGTTGCGGGCGTGGTGCGAAGCGCTGGGTCAGCCGACGTTTGTCGGTTCCAGCGGGCGCGTCTTTCCGCAGAGCTTCAAGGCATCGCCATTATTGCGGGCATGGCGTACAAGGCTGGACAGTCTTGGCGTGAAATTCTCCTTTCAGAAACAGTGGATGGGGTGGAATGACAACGGCCATCTTGTCTTTGCCGGCCCCGATGGTAAAGCGGAAATGGTTCAGGCAGCGGCTACAGTGCTGGCGCTGGGAGGCGCTTCATGGCCGCGTCTTGGTGCAGACGGGAACTGGGTTGATATTCTGAAACGGCAGCATATCCCTGTAACGCCGCTGCGTCCTGCCAATTGCGGCTTTGCGGTGACGTGGTCGGATATATTCCGTAATCGTTTTGCAGGCCAGCCGCTAAAGCCTGCTGCCCTTTCATTCGGTGCAGAAACAGTGCAGGGCGAAATGATGATAACAGAAAAGGGCATTGAAGGCGGCGCGGTCTATGCTCTTGCCGCGCCGATCAGGGATGCTATTGCGGCGCATGGTGCGGCCACGCTCACGATTGACCTGCGCCCCGGTATGCTTCTGGCTGAACTGGTGCGCACGCTTGGCGCGCCGCGTGGCACGCTATCCTTTTCCAACTTCCTGAGAAAAGCTGTCGGTTTGCCGCCAGTTGCGATTGCGCTCATACGCGAATGCGGCGGGGAAAATGTGCGCCTGATGCCCGCGCCGGCGCTGGCGTTTCTGATCAAGACGCTGCCCCTGAAGCTTGAAGCGCCGTTTTCTATCGACCGTGCTATTTCCACGGCAGGTGGAATTTCTTTTGAGGCGCTGAATGCTCATTTCATGCTGAAAGACAAGCCCGGCGTTTTTGCTGTTGGCGAAATGCTCGACTGGGAAGCGCCCACCGGCGGCTATCTTTTACAGGCTGCCTTTAGTACGGCGGTATATGCGGCGGAAGGCGTGCTCGCGTTTTTATCCACAAAAAGTTAGCGAAGCAAGACATTCACCTTGCTTCGCTAAACAGATTTCAAGTATCTGCTTAATCGAGACGCTTATTACTATTTCTCATCGGTGCGTAATTTCGATGTAGCGGTACTGAGGGTTGCTTTATCGGTAGCTACGCCCGCTTTATTTCTTGCAGCCCGATCCTTATGCAATTGAGCGCGGGTCCTGTTGATATTTGATTGATCTTGCAAAACCTTGGCGCGCGCCGCCTTGTGTGCTGCTATAGCGTCCTTTCTTAATGCGAGCTTGTCAGTCTTGATTTTTGCCAAGTCTTGCTGATCTTTTTGCATATCCGTTTTGATAGCGGCTCTGTCTGAAGTCACACCTGCTTTGTTGCCGGTCCTCTTGTCTTTGAGCAGTTGATGGTCTTCGCTGGACAGGGCTTTCCTGTCCTGGCTATAGGTGCCGTTGTCCTGATTATAGGTGGTGAGATCTGTCGCTGAGGCGATACCGCCCATGCCAATCATGATTGCCAAACTTAAAGGTATAATTTTGTGGATACGCATTTTTTTCTCCTTGTTATTTTTATTTCGCATGTCTCTCATTTTATTATCTCATAAGGCACCTTGATTGATATATCCCTGACTATTAAATAAAGTTAATGTGATT
>PLXM01000232.1 GCA_003153235.1 Rhodospirillales bacterium | reverse complement strand
TCGTTTTGCCCGCGCCATTAGGCCCTAGCAGGCCAACAATTTCGTGAGCAGCAACATTAAAGGACACGCCCTCAACGGCAATTTTGCCGTTATACGATTTATGCAGGCCGGAGACTGAAAGAACCATGAAACTATGCTTTTCTGAAGTGAGCCGAGAGCCGTTTATACATCATTTCTTACTGCATGTTAGAAATTTAGAACAAAAAAGAGAAGCACACTGAAGNNCGTGCTTCTCTTTTTATTAAACAAGATTCAATTTATGGGGTGAAACCCTTCTTCTTGCTCTTCTGCTTGGCGGGCTTGTTATCATTCGCCTTGGCTGCCGCTGACTTTGAAGCAGCCGTGTCAAAAGAAGCGCGCAGCTCTGAAGGCGTTTTTCCCGGAATGGGCGGTTCACGCAGCGGTTTGCCGGTTTTAATCATGGACTCGATCCGCGCAAGCGTGCGGTCATCCTGAATAAGTTTCATGAAGCCTTCACGCTCAAGGGTGCGGACGTCGTCCTGCGAAACGGATACTCCAGACTTGGCTTTATCACCGCCACTGAGTACTTTGGCAATTTCATTGCCGATAACCACATCATAAGACGTTGCAAAGCCCTTGAGGTAGAAATCGTCAACGACAGCATTCATCGCCGCTTTACCATCAGCCCCAGACAGTTTCAATTTGACAGGCAGCTCGGGCTTGAAATCCTGCGTAAGTTCTAGCGCCTTGGCTTTGGCATCAGCGAGCAGGCGTGATTTATTCATTGTGACACCGTCAGTTTCACGCAGATACAGGAGGTCTTTCGCCTGAAATGCGGAAAGACCGACTTGTGCCGTCAGGATGGTTTCAAAAGCCTTTGCAAGCGGNNAGCAGACCCACGCCGACTTCGACCAGACCAGGATAGGTTTCAGCATAGGCCTGAACATGGTGCGAGTGCATGAGAACCTCACAGCCACCGCCCAACGCTTTGCCTGCAGGCGCAGAGACAACAGGGAACTTGGCATATTTGAGGCGCTGTAGCGTATCCTGCCCGGTCTTGACCATGTCGTCGATCTGGCCATATTCTTTCGCCTTTGCCGCTTTAAGGGCAATGCCGATGTTGGCGCCTGCAGAAAAATCTGTGCCTTCGTTGTGGATGACAAGGGCTTTGTATTTTCCGCTACTTCCTTCAACAAGATCACAGGCTTCATTCATCATGTTGATGATAAGCGGATCTATCGCATTTGCCTTAGAGTGGAATTCGAGGCAGAGCACGCCATCGCCNNNNACGGCCTGCGGCTTTCTGCAGGAATTCAGGCACCTTGTCGCCATCCTCTTTGAGACGATTAATGAAGTAATCAATACCGATCTGATCCAGCATCTCAAAGGGACCGTATTTCCAGTTATAACCCAGCTTCATCGCTTCATCGACGCCGGTGATGTTGTCCGTGGCTTCATGAGCATGCTCTGCGGCATAGCAGAGGGTCTTCTTCAAAACTGCCCAGGCATAGTCGCCGCCCGCATCCTTCGTTTCAAGTAACCCCTGAAAACCGCCCTTCTTGGCGTTTTCAGCCGCCTGCATCACTGGCCTTTGTTTCGGATGCAGAGCACCCGTATTCAGATCAACAGCGAAGTCTTTCTTGTTCTCGTCACGACGGTAAAAACCACCTTTAGCTTTACGACCAATAAATCCATCCTCAATCATTTTATCGATGACCGGATGGGGGATATTGCCCTTGCAATAGTCGTCATCGGCGGGAAGCTTTGATACAAGGCTTTTGTTGATATGCGGCATCAGGTCAAGACCCACAAGGTCCGTCAACCCGAATACTCCCGTTTTGGGGGCACCAATCGGCTCCCCCATGATTGCATCGGCTTCCTCGACGGTCAGGTTCCGGTCATAAGCCTCGTTGATGGCGGACTGGATCCAGAACGTACCGATTCTATTGCCAATAAAACCCGGTGTGTCATTGCAGTGGATGACGCCCTTACCCATTTTTTCATCCATGAAGCGGGTCAGCTCCGCAACCGTCTCCTTGTTGTTATGCTCTGAAGTAATGAGCTCCAACAGCGGCATATAGCGTGGCGGGTTGAAAAAGTGTGTGATGACAAAATCTTTCTTCAGTTCTGCAGATTGGTCACTGATGAGATCGTGCAGCGGTATGGTAGAGGTATTGGAGGCAACAATAGAGCCAAGCTTACGATTGGCATCGATCTTCTTGAAGATATCCGACTTTACTTTCGGGTCTTCAAAAACGGCTTCGATAATCAAATCGCATTCCTGCAGTCGATCCATATTATCTTCCGTGTTGCCGGGACGGATCTTACTTGCATTGTTAGGATGCATGAAGGGGGCGGGATTGGTCATGAGCGCTTTCATGACGGCGCCTTTGGCAATGCTATCGCGATCTGCGGCGTTTTTGGGATCAACACGGTCAAGAAGCTCAACTTCAATACCTGCGTTTGCCAGCTGAGCGGCAATACCAGCCCCCATGACGCCTGCTCCGATAACTGCTACTTTTTGAATTGCCATGCTTCAGACTCCTTAAAAAGGTTTATGATTAAACTTTCGGCAAGTGAAATGGTTTCTTCTGGACCTCATGAATAGAGGTAGAAACGGTCAACCATTATGCCTTTCGAGCTCCAAGTTTTACGTGATGTGCATTATGGCGTGTATAATATATTATCTATAAAGTTACAAAAGAGAATTTTGTTCCGCCTAGCTGTCTTGGACATAGGATATTCCCCAGATAGAGTCTTGATAAGAGGATATATAGTTAAGTGTTTGTAAATATTAATTTATTTTTTTTGAGCTCAGCCAGCACTAAACTACCCTGTAGGCAGAAA
>PLXM01000014.1 GCA_003153235.1 Rhodospirillales bacterium | reverse complement strand
TCTCAACAAGCTTGCTTCCGAGAATAAGCTCGATCCGGTCATCGGTCGTGATAGTGAAATAAATCGTGTCATCCAGATTCTTGCTCGGCGCACCAAGAACAATCCAGTGCTGATCGGCGAACCGGGTGTCGGCAAGACCGCCATTGTCGAGGGGCTCGCCCGTCGTATCGTCAGTGGCGATGTGCCGGATTCGTTGAAAAATAAAAAGGTCATCGCCATGGATATCGGCTCGATGGTGGCCGGAGCAAAATTTCGTGGAGAATTTGAAGACCGGCTCAAGGCCTTCCTTAAGGAAGTCACCTCCTCCGAGGGCGAGATCATCCTCTTCATCGACGAGTTGCACACCATCGTCGGAGCAGGTGCCGCCGAGGGATCGATGGATGCTTCCAATTTGCTTAAACCGCAGCTGGCCCGTGGTGAACTCCGCACCATCGGGGCGACGACGCTGGATGAATACCGCAAATACATTGAGAAGGATGCCGCACTGGAACGCCGCTTCCAGCCCGTCAAGGTTGATGAGCCAAGCGTCGAGGATACGATTGCGATCCTGCGAGGACTCAAAGAACGCTACGAAGTCCATCATGGAGTTCGCATTCAGGATGCCGCCCTGGTGGCCGCCGCGATTCTCTCGCACCGTTACATCTCCGACCGTTTTCTGCCGGACAAGGCAATCGACCTGATGGACGAGGCGTCTTCGCGACTAAGAATGGAAGTGGATAGTAAGCCGGAGAAGCTTGATGAGCTTGACCGCCGCATTATCCAGCTTAAGATCGAGCGCGAAGCACTGAAAAAAGAAAAGGCCGATAAAGCCACGAACGAGCGCCTGTCAAGGCTTGAGGATGAACTGCGCGGGCTTGAAAAAGAGTCGGCGGAGATGACATCGCGCTGGAAGGCGGAGAAGGAAAAACTCTCTTCCGGTCAGAAGATCCAGGAAGAGCTTGAGAAGGCGCGGATTGAGCTGGAGCAAGTACACCGCGCCGGCAACTGGACGCGTGCGGGTGAACTGACATATAGCGTTATTCCTCAACTGGAAGCAAAGCTGGCCGAAGCCAGCAAGGGTGCTGATAGTGCGATGATTAATGAAGAGGTCCGCGAGAACGATATCGCCGCCGTTGTCAGCCGCTGGACGGGAATTCCTGTCAATAAGATGATGCAGGGAGAACGTGAAAGACTGCTCAAGATGGAAGACCATCTGAAGAAGCGTGTGATCGGGCAGGAAGATGCGATTTCCGCCGTGGCTAATGCGGTGCGCCGCTCGCGCGCCGGATTGCAGCGCCGCAACCAGCCAATGGGTACGTTCCTGTTTCTGGGGCCAACGGGCGTTGGCAAGACGGAACTCGCAAAAGCGCTGGCCGAGTTTTTGTTTGATGACGAAGCCGCTATGCTGCGCGTTGATATGTCGGAATATATGGAGAAGCACTCCGTGGCGCGGCTGATTGGCGCGCCGCCGGGCTATGTCGGTTATGAAGAGGGAGGGGCGTTGACTGAAGCCGTCCGCCGCCGTCCGTATCAGGTCATTTTGTTTGATGAAGTTGAGAAAGCGCATCCCGATGTTTTCAATATTCTGCTGCAGGTATTTGATGACGGGCGTCTGACCGATGGCCAGGGCCGCGTGGTCGGGTTCTCCAATACGGTCATCATCATGACCTCCAACCTTGGCGCGGATTATCTCGTCGAGCAGAAAGAGGGTGAAAGCGTCGAGAAGGTGCGCGACAAAGTCATGGATGTTGTGCGCAGGGCTTTTCGCCCGGAATTCCTCAATCGCATCGACGAGATCCTGCTCTTCCGCCGCCTGACGCGGGAGATGATGGTGGATGTCGTCGACATCCAGCTGTTGGGCTTGCAAAAAATGCTCTCCGAGCGCAACGTGCGCCTTGTTATAGATGACAAAGCACGGCATCATCTGGCGGAAGCGGGTTATGATCCCTCGTATGGCGCAAGGCCGCTGAAACGGGTCATCCAGAAAGAGCTGCAAAACCCGCTCGCCAACCTGCTGATTGAAGGCAAGGTCATGGATGACAGCACGGTTGAAATTTCAGTCGGAAAGTCCGGGCTAGTGATCACACCCTCGGCGAAGAAAGCAAAAGAGGGAAAGCCCACTAAAGGTGCAGCTGCGTAGCATGAGAAATATTTTCTGCATTGTTCTGGTTTTTATGGTGTGTGTTTTCTCCGCAGCAAGGGCGGAGGATGATGTAATGAAAATGACTACAACGGCTTTTAACCCCGAGGCCTCTATTCCTAAAGAGTACACCTGCGATGGTGTCAATATCTCTCCTCCGCTTACATGGAAGAACGTGCCGGAAAAAGCGAAGAGCCTTGTCCTCATCATGGACGATCCTGACGCGCCGTCGGGTACATGGACGCATTGGATAATGTACAACATCCCTGTCACAGGGCATGGTCTGACAGAACACAGACCGGCGGAACAGCATCTGGCGGATGGCAGCCTTCAGGGCAAGAACAGTTTTCCCAATACAGGTTATGGCGGACCCTGTCCGCCACCCGGTCACGGGTCGCACCGCTACTATTTCCGGCTATATGCGCTGGACATGATGTTGAGCCTAGATCCGACCACAACCGGCGTTGCCGCACTCAAAGGTGCAATTAAAGGGCATATTCTTGCAACAGCCGAGCTGATGGGCCGTTATGAGCGCCAAAAATAATTTTGTAAAAAACAGCGTTAAGATGGTCAAACTGAACGCCGAAAAGATATTTAATTTCTCCTTTTTTGCCTTGTTCAAATCTTGCCATAATGATAATCTCTGAACCGACTTCAAACCAAGGGGATTCGCCTCAATGTCGATTGCAGAACTTCAAAAAATGGATGTTGTTACAAAAGCCGTCCCCACTGCCCAGCCGCTGCGAAAGATCGTGATCGCTGTTGACGGTCCTGCTGCCAGCGGCAAGGGAACGCTGGCACGCAAGATAGCTGAGCGTCTCGGCTATGCGTACCTTGATACGGGCGCTCTTTACCGCGCCGTTGCGCTCGCCGTGCTGGAGATGAACGGCGATCCTTCGCGTGTCGGTGATGTCATGCTGGCAGTTGATGTGGTTAAGCGCAACCTGACCTTGGAACTGCTGGCGAGCTCTCTCCTGCGCCGGCCGGATGTTTCGGAAGCTTCTTCAAAAGTGGCGGCGTTGCCGGAAGTGCGCACGGAGCTGCTCGAGTTTCAGCGTTCTTTTGCCAAGAATCCGCCGGGAGAAGTGGGCGGCGCGGTTCTGGATGGCCGCGATATCGGCACGGTCGTGTGCCCCGATGCGGATATCAAGTTTTTTGTCACGGCCAAGCCGGAGGAACGCGCACAGCGCCGGTTCAATGAGCTGCAGTGGCATCACCCGCTGCTGACGCTTGAGAAAGTACTGGCTGATCTTTTGCAGCGCGACCAGCGGGACAAGACCCGTGAAGTGTCTCCGGCTTACCCCGCAAATGACGCTTACCTGCTGGATACGACCAAGCTTTCACCGGATGAGGTGCTGGACACGGCAATTTACACCGTGCAGAAAAAATTCCTCGGCGCGACAGACGATCACGCATAAACGCAGACAATTTTTTTTTAAGAAGAACCCGCTTTAGCGGCTAGCTCACATTGATGCCGACCGCGCGCATCGCCGTTTTAGGATTTTCTTTAGCAGCAGCTTTGGCGGAGGACTTGCCTTCCAATAGTTCTTTTTCCAGTAAGGCGCCATTGTTCCCGTAACGGTCGCCATTAATCTTGCTCATCGTCAGGTTCCATTCCGCAACAAATTCTGTCAGGCCTGCGGCCTGCGCTGCTGCCAGATCCATTTTTGCCCCCTTGGGAGGCATTCTACTATTACTCGATGTGCAGCTTCCGGTCACTGACTGGCTGGTTGTTGCCGCCGCTTCCATGAGCGACCCCGCAAAAACAGTCCCCCCAGCTTGTGGGCCTTTCCCTCCTAGCTTCTTTGCGTCCCTGCCCAGTGCCACTCTTTGCGTGTAAGTCAGAGGCATGATCGATGTTTTTGCAACCTGGTTGGTAGGGCCTTTACCGCCGACGAAAATACTCTGTGTATCATGTTTCTTGTTTTTGTTATTAGAGGAGCTGCCCTTGTTGTCACTGTAACCGTCATATCCACTGACAAATCCGCTTGCTAATCCGCCCAGAAACATGCTTTCGGAACCAAAAGCGATGCCCGCCATGGCAGTGCCGCCGGCAACCAGGCCCGCATCGACTGAGAGATTGGCGCCACCGCTAAAATTTTGCGGCGCACCCGGATCTGCCACCGCCGCTGCGATTGCGCCCGCGACGTCACTGGCGTGTTGTTCCAGTGACATTGTTGAGCCATTTTGTAATTTTTCCATGAACAAATCCCCTGTTCTTGTGACAGATTCCTATGTCTCCAGTATAACATGACTATAGAAAAATACCAGTTTTTATGACCAGTTAAATAACTAACTGTTTGATATTATTATATAATATTAAGCAGCGAGAGACAGATTGGTATGGATCCGGCGATAACCCAGCGCTTCTACGACATGGGCGCGGTCAATCGAGTCGCTATGGGCAAGATCGGCGATTGTGCGGGCGACACGCAGCACGCGGTGGTAGCCGCGGGCGGAAAGTTTCATCCTTTCAGCAGCCTCTGTCAGGAGATGCTGAACGGGCAGCGCCAACGGTGCGATCTGCATTAATATGTCGCCGTCTGCTTCTGCATTGGTGTGTAAATGAGAAGCCCCCATCTTTTGAAAACGTTCGCGCTGCACATCGCGCGCGTCAGCTACACGTAAGGACACATGCGCAGAGCTTTCTTTCGGCGGCGGCAAAGCGAGGTCGGCGGCTTTGACAGCGGGCACTTCGATATGGATGTCGATGCGGTCAAAAATCGGGCCGGAGATTTTGGCTTGATAATCCATGACGCATTTCGGAGCCCGCCCGCAGGCCAGCGCCGCATCATCCACATGGCCGCAGCGGCAGGGGTTCATTGCTGCAACGAGCTGGAATTTTGCGGGGAACGTCACGTGATAATTAGCGCGGGAGACGAGAGCGTTTTTTGTCTCCAGCGGCTGGCGCAGCGATTCCAGAGTCTGGCGTGAAAATTCCGGTAGTTCGTCAAGAAATAAAATGCCGTTATGGGCGAGTGAGATCTCTCCCGGCTTGGCGCGCTGACCGCCGCCGATGATTGAAGGCAGCGAGGCCGAGTGGTGCGGATCACGGAACGGGCGCTGGCGTATAAGCTTGCCGCCTTCCAGCATACCGGCAATTGAATGGATCATGGATACTTCCAGCGCCTCAGCAGGTTCCAGCGGCGGCAGAATACCGGGCAGGCGCGCTGCGAGCATGGACTTGCCGGAACCGGGCGGACCGATCATCAGCATATTGAAGTCAATTGATTTAATATGCTACAATCACACCCGGATCAGCAAGGATACACGCACCTAATGACTGGAAAACGCGCTTTCTCTTATATTCGTATGTCCACTGAAGCACAACTACAAGGTGATTCTCTACGTCGACAATTGGAGTTAACCAGCACATACGCTAACGAGAAG
The DNA here is from genome assembly GCA_003153235.1 of Rhodospirillales bacterium. Taxonomy (GTDB): domain Bacteria; phylum Pseudomonadota; class Alphaproteobacteria; order Micavibrionales; family UBA2020; genus PALSA-926. The sequence goes on along the minus strand of PLXM01000014.1, from coordinate 8,410 downwards.
GGTTTTGAACTTATAGATGGTGATGATTTACGCGACATAGGTTTATCTGCTTATGACGGCACCAATACAGGGAAAGGAAAACTCGGAGAGTTTCTTAAGGGAATAAGAGAAGGAACAGTTGATAAAAATTGTGTTCTACTGGTTGAGAATCTTGACCGCTTATCACGGCAAAACCCGATGCGTGCATTTGCTCAATTTACTGAAATCATAGAATACGGTATAGAAATACACACAATCTCTGACAGGCAGATATACACCAGTAAGACACTTCAGAATAATCAAGGGCAACTTTTCCTTTCTCTTGGACAGATGCTGCGAGCAAATTCAGAAAGTGAGGAGAAGTCAAAGAGGCTTAAGGGCGCATGGAAAAACAAACGTAATAATCTTGGAAAACACATCTACACATCAATCTGTCCGGCATGGCTGAAGCCTAATGAAGATAAAACAGGTTTCATTGAAATTCCCGAAAGAGTTGAAACCATAAAGAAGATATTCGACTTATACATTGACGATGGTTTAGGTGCTTATTCTATAGCACGTTATCTCAATTTGTTTATTGAGGATTATCCAAGATTTACGCTTCCAGAGAAAAGACATCGTGCTAAAAATGGAAAGCACAAAACAGGCTGGCAGAAGTCTTATATTATAAAGATTCTCAATAATACATCGGTTCATGGAGAATTTTGTCCTCATGAAATGCGTGAGGGAAAAAGAGAGGCAACAAAAGGCGCGACTGTAATAAATTATTTTCCAGCAATTATATCAGAAGACCGTTTTTTACTTGCTCAAGCAAAAAAAGGAGAACGGTCTATTCATGGTGGGGGCAGGAAAGGAAAGTCGTTCAATAACCTTTTCACAAAATTGGTAGAATGCAAGCACTGCGGTGGCGTAGTTCATTACATCAACAAGGGTGACCCTCCAAAAGGAGGGAAGTATCTACGTTGTAGTAATGCTGAACTTGGTCACAATTGTAACTGTGCTACATGGCCTTACGAAGATTTTGAGGAGAACTTCCTTGAATTTGTCGGCGAGGTTGAATTTGAATCTGTATTAAGCAAGGTGTCCGATAAGTCACTAAAAACAAAATTGTTAGAAGAGCAAGAGACAAACTCGGAAAAGTTAAAGAGAACAGAAAAGAAACTAGATGACCTTCTCGAATTTGAAACGGGCTTAACAGGTTTGGCCTTAAATAAGGCACAGGAAAAGGCAGGGAAGTTGAGTGTTGAATTGGATAGACTTGAAAAAAGGAAAAGAGAAATTCAGATTGAGTTAAGTGGTATTGAAACTCGTAACGTAAAAAAAACTCAAAAAGAACTAATTGACGCTATCAAGCAACAACAAAATACGGCAGACCCGGTAGAGCGAGCGTCAATCAGGAGAAGAATACACAGTCGCATTTGTCTTGTCGTAGAGAAGATAGTCATACACAATTGGCATGGCGATTTTCTTGATATTGAGGCATATGATATGTTGTCACCCAATGTTAAGTCGATGCTGACAACAAAAGGCTACGATACAGAAGATAAAGTAATAAAATTGTTCAGCAATAAAGATGGAAAGAACCTCTTTAGCGAACTGGAAAGATATTTTGTTGTTCACTTCAAAAATGGTGAAGAAAGGCCGGTTCATCCATCTTTAAAAAGGTCTTGGAAATATACTTCCGACAGACAGGGAATGGCTCGTCTAAAGAAAGTCAAAGAACTGCGCGAAGGAAGAGAGGCGCGCATCGAACGTGATAGAACATCAAGACTCATTAAAAAGAAGGCGACGACAAAAACGAAGTAATTTCTTACAAGGGGTTTTACCGATGACAGAGAACACGGCTAAAGAATTCTACGCAGGCAAGAACGACAAAGGCGGTGGCCTGTCAGTGATGTTCGTCCTTGATGATAATAAAGAAATTCGGTTGAAGATATCTCGTGACGTTGCTATCGGCATGATAGAAAAATTATATATCGCACTTGATGACAAGGGACTGCTGAAAAAGTCTCATCAGGATATACACTAATGAAACGGATACTGTTGTCGTTCATAGTCATTCTCGCAAGTACATCGTATGCGTTTGCCGGCGGTATAACATTAGAAGATGCTTTTTCTCCCTATCAAGGCGCAACAGAACTTGTCGTGAAGACTATCGTCGAAGCGAAAAAGTCCATTCACGTTGCAGCATATTCCTTTACATCAAAACCCATTGCTGATGCACTTGTGACTGCACATGACAAGGGTATTGATGTTGAGGTCGTGCTGGATAAAAGTCAGCGCGAAGGTCATATGATGCAGTACATCAAAGACCACGGCATACCGACACGCATTAACTACCGATACAGCATCATGCATGACAAGTTCATGATAATTGATGAGAAGACGCTTGAACTTGGTAGTTTTAACTACACAGTAGCAGCAGAGAAGAGAAATGCTGAAAATGTACTTGTCGTACATAATGCGGAGAGTGTAATAAAGGACTATAGCAGTCAGTGGAAGAACCTCTGGAAAGAGTCAGAATAATCGAAGGAACACTAAATGACTATTGGGTTGAGAAATTTTCTTATTGCTATGGTTGTAATCACACTTATTACTATCATTGTAATCAAATTTGGTGCTGCATTTATTTTTTCCACAAATGATACAAAATCCGGAGATGCCGTTTCCACAGTAAGCGATATCATATTAGGCTTTATGGCTCTTATTGCTTGGTCTGCGATAGGTGCGGAAGTTTTTTCAGGCCGCACAAATAAGTTCATTAAAGAAAATCATTTCCTTAAGACTCTTCTTTTTGCATTGCTCATGTCAATCCCACTGGCAATTGCTTATTTCTCTTCTGAAGCTGAACGAACGCAGAACACTAATAACTTCTGTTTATTTATTTTACTGGGCGCACTGTATTTTCTTCCTACTATTCTGGCTTTCAGATTTCACCGAAAGAACCGCAAGGCCATTTGCGTACTGAATATTTTTCTTGGGTGGTCGGGTCTCGGTTGGATAGGAGCGCTTGTCTGGTCGTTTATTGAATAAGAGTAAGTCACCTCTATGATAATCACAATCGCACTCGGAATTGTTCTTGCTGTTATAATACTTGCTAATTTAGAAGCTATTTTAGGGTTGGTGGGACTGTCAGTTAAAATAAGAAAATATTTTCTTACAGTCGCTGACTATTTCTTCAAACGGTTGATAAAAGATTCCTTCAGCACGACAAAACTCTTAACCTGTTCCAAAGTCGTCTTCAGCAAGTCAACAGGTTGACCCTTGAGCAGGTCAACAATCTCATTCAGCAGTTTCACTTTGGTCTTGTCGGTTTCTGAAATATCGTGAACGAAGAGTCCCCACAATGGAACGTCAAGAGCATCCGCAATCTCTTGTGCGGTCTCAATGCGCGGCAGAAAGATTCCTCTCTCTATGTTGCTGACAGTATCAGTGCTCTTGCCAATCATTTCAGCAAGGTCTTCTTGAGAGATTTTCTTCTCTTTTCGTAATTTCTTAATTCGATTCCCAATACGAATATGCAGTGCATTTTTGCTCATATTCGTAGTCTAAAGTAGTGTAAATCATCATATAACGAAGTTATTATACGGAATTATATTGATGTTTGTCGTTATCTGGAATATTGTCGATTTCTTGAGCGCTCAAGAGGAAAACAGCATGTCGCAGAAAACAAACAACAGGGCAAACGATGAGATTGGTGACGAAGATAATGTCATCAAGTCTCTGCTCATGCTGGAGGCACTGAAGAAGACGAGGAATGCTCGTCAGGTCGTCATCAATGAACTGCGAAGAATATCTGACGAAGCAGTGAGCATGGAAGACAAGTGTGTATTTCTTGCGGCGGCTGATTTGCTTTCGGAACAGTCATAACAACAGGAGAAGAAAATGCTATCTAAGAAATTAAAATATATTGCGGCTGCACTGCTCGTTGTCATTATCGGTGGTGCAGTGAGCATAAGGTCTATTTCTAAAGGACACGAAGCAACGGCAGTATCCACAGATGAGAGCATCATCAAAAAGGCAAATGCTGCTGAAAGCAATATTCCGACCTGTGATTCCAAGCAAGCAACAAGCATGATGAAAGATTCAATAGAAAATAGTGCTTTTAAGAATATCGCAAAAGTACAACTATTAGACTGGGATAAGTTGGCTGAAGTCTACTATGATGAACAGTCCGGTGTGCGTCAATGCATAGGTGATGTAGTTTTAAATACGGGCAACGAAGCAATTCGCTATACATTCACAAGAGCGAAGAGTGACCCGTCTAAAATGCTTATACAGGTTGAAGAGATAGATGCTAAAACGGCAAGAGCAGGACACAACTTTGCTGAAGAACATGCGAAGACACCTGAACAGCAAGCGCAAGATGCGGCACAAAATATGAGGTATATTGATTGTATTGATAGAAGCACACCGGACTGTGAAGGGTGGTACTTCCATCAGACACAATAATCGTCCGGCTGTAATATCTTTCATTGTGGTATCAGTAACAGCAAGGATGCTGGGAAGTAAGTACAGCGATACCATTTTTCTATTAAGTACGAATGAACAATGGAGAATACAATGACAGAAGAAGAACTGAGACTGTTACGCAAGGATGCTGAGGGCGGCGCGGTCATTGCTCAATATATGCTTGGCAAGGCGTATTTGTGGGCTGACGGCGTGAAGCAAGACCACAAAGAAGCAATCGTCTGGTTAACGAAAGCACGAGAGCAGGGCAGCGAAGATGCTCAAAAGTTGCTCAACATCCACGCAAGAGCACACCAGACATATATGCTCGGTGGCAATCCGAATAAAACATTCAGTTTCAGGGATGACGGCGAGTAGCGTCCACTGCTGTGGCGAGCATCTTTCACTATTGAGAAAACTGTCTTTCAGTGCGACAGTGTATATAGGGGGAAAAGATGACACACCAATTAGCATCGTATACCATTTACACTATCAGCGCTGCCTGTGTAGTTCTGACAGTCCTCATGGATAAAAACAAATCAATGAGTAAGAATAAGTATCTCCCATACATCATTATGACGGGGTTTCTCATCGTATTAGTAATTGCGCTAAATGCGCCAAGTAACCGCGCTACAGAAATTCCTTCTAACAGGAATGAGAAAGAAACTTCTGCTGAGTTAAAAATGATAAGTGCTGAATATGAAGCAATGAATAAGTTTATGGAACAGGGGCTGCTAACGCCATTAAATCATGATTTCTTCATAGATTGGAACCGTAGATTTGATGCACTGCAATTGCTCAATAATAATGACTACAAAGCAACTATGATGAAAGCACAAGAGTTGTTGGATGAAATGTATAAACAATACCCATCTACTCAGCCGACAGCAGCAGAACGGCTTCGCCTAGCAGCAGATGAAATTGAGAAAAAAGAAAATGAGAAAAAACGACAAGAACTACGCGACAAATGGAGCAATATGAGGTTTGAGGGACATCCATGAAATACATCACATTCATTTTTACTTCACTTCTGATATTTTCCAGCGTCGCGCTTGCGGGGACTCTTGAAAATAGGAAAGACCCAGGCCAAGAAAAAAATATTGCGCTAGGCAAGCTGAAGTCTTGCTATTCACGCTTAATAGCAATGACTGAGGCAGTGGAAGACAATGACTGTACCGATGTCGGTTTCGAGTGGTGCATCAATACAGGTCTAATGACTGCCTTGGCAACTGCCACACCGACTGAACTTTCAACGTGCGAGAATAGTTTAAAAAGTCAATATATGAGTGTACTTAACACGTCTTTAGTCGGGCAAAAAAGTGTGGCGGGTACAATAAGCTGCGACGAGATTGCCAAGGATTCTACTCATAAAAAACTTGATGAACTGGCTTTAAAAGCCAAGTTAGTATTTAGAGACGTGAGCAGATATCACGAGGACGTGGTTAGCGGATTATGTAGTGGAAAACCAGAAGATATAGAGACTATAAACAAAATCGTAGATTTCGGCTCTGTCAGTGCCAACGATGCAGAGTCAATTGCGAGGGTGCTTGGAAAAAAATATACAGCACCGGCACGAACGGCAGATGGAAAACTTTTTGAAAGAATAAATAATGGTTTATCCGACAAAGGTTTATGCTGGGCTTGTGCTGGGAATATTGCCAGTGAGTATGTTAAGGAGCCTCAGGGTGATATAGCAAAGATGGTGGATGCGGCATTATCTGGGGATGCTGACGCTCTGCAAAAACTTCAAAACGGCAACTATACACAACCAATATCAACCAAAGCCGATGCCACAGTCACAGTAAAGGCAGAAGCTGACCGAGGAGATGCCGAGGCACAAGAGAAACTTGGCGACATTTACTTTAAACAGGATAACTCCGCAGAAGCCGTAAAATATTATCGTATGGCTGCGGACCAGAAAAATGCACACGGGGAAACTGCTCTAGGCAATATGTACGAATTTGGCTTTGGTAATCTTCCCATTGATGCTGCGGAGGCTGCAAAGTGGTATCAGAAAGCTGCCGACCAAGATTATGCAGACGCAAAATATAAACTTGCCTCACTTTACTCTCGCGGCGAAGGCGTCAAAGAAGACAAAGATAGGGCGATGAAGCTGTATCATGAAGCGGCAGAACAGGGACATTCAGATGCTCAAACGATGCTTGGTATCTTTTATGAGAACGGCGATGGTTTTACAAAAGACTATGATGAGGCAGTTAAGTGGTATCGCAAAGCAGTGGAACAAGGAAGTGTAGACGCTGAGGAGCGACTCGGACTTCTCTACAGTATTGGCGGCGGCGTCCCGAAGGATATGAAAGAAGCATATTTTTGGGCCACTATCGCCTCTGTCACAAACAAACAAGATATTGTGCAAGGTGAAGCAGACGAGTTTCGTCAACGACTTGAAGGGATGCTCACACCAGAAGAAGCCAATGCTATAGGAGCACGCGCCAGAGAGTGGGTAAAAGCGCACCCTGCGCCACAATAGGGATTACTTCAGTGTCTCGGGATGCTTCAAAACATAATGAGCAAATTGCACTACTGCTTCTTCCACCAGAGCAGTTGCAGTCTGGAAGTGAGAAACTTCTATGGCATCTTGTATAAGAACGAGAGTCTCTGGTGAAAGTCTGTAAGTTCTGGAGATTCTGCGTGCTGTGATAACTGGTTTTGTGACTGTCGGCTCAAATGGTGACATGGGATGCTCTTTCTCTGCTGCTGTAGTGTCTGGATGTATTTATATTGTCAGCAGCAGAAACGATGCTCCACAAAGTCCCAAATGACACGCCTCCTCACAAAATAAAATAATTTCCTGAAGTGGATTTGGACATTATCACTTCCTGCTATTCGTGGGTTTCGTCTCCCAGAGCACATCTGAACTGGTGAAGCGTCTGTTGTTGATGAAGTCCTTGCTGCTGTAAAACTGCGTGTGGAAGAACTCGTCCATATTCGTTATTTGAAATATCCTGTATGTGGAGACTTTGGAGCGCTCATAGATGCGAAGGTCTTCACGCTTTCTCTCAGCTTCACCCTTGGTAACCACGACTTGTGCATGTTGAAGCATGTTTTGTGTGAAGGGCTTCTTTTGGAATACCGTATTGTCAGGCAGCGTCTTTCTTAACCGCTCCTCCTGCTCCTTCAGGACGCGGATGGAAGCAAGCGTCTCTTTCATCTGCAGGGAGTCTGCTGTCAGGATACGACTTTTCAAATATACGACATCCTTATCCATTTTTATGTCTGGAACATGTTCCAAAACAATTTTATCAACGCATGACTTGTGGAACTTCTCTAACTTGCTCTTATGGACCAGCAAGAAACCGTGGTAGTGGAGCATAGGTCTTGCCTCAGGTGTCATTATCATCACCGTAGCAATGTCATTTTGGAATCCACTGACATTCAATGACTGGTCTAACTTGCGCCTGAAGAAATAAAAGAATTCCTCATAAACTTTTGGAAGGTATGTCTTGTCAAAGGTGAACGTGGAGAAATACACATCATATGTTCTGGACATGTCCACCAGATATGCTGGTAGTGCATTCACCGTCTGGAACTTGTCATGAAATGGACGCAATCTCCCTTTGTCGCGCTTTGACAGTTTGGAGAGGTCGTATTCCTTCTTCATGAAAGGGTTTTTATAGCGCGCGCGAATCTTATGAAGATTTATAGCAGATAATATTTCACTGGTTCTGATTTTAGACAAAGGAACCTTTGATACCTTCATGGTTATGAAGGTGGACTTCTTGAACTTATGGATGGTCGTGTGGAAGGTCATATGGTCTCTACCATGTGTATTAGATATTTCTTTGTCCTCGGTGGGTTCTATCATTTTATCAGGTTCTGATGTAGGTGGATTATTCTTATACAGGGGTGCCATGTGACTTGAGTGGTTCATCTGGTGTTCTTTCGTTTTTAAGTTTCAGTGCTCATAGAGTTTTTCGAGTGTGTTAAGAAATCGCTCGGGAATCATGTTCCTGAACGCGCTCTG
>PLXM01000144.1 GCA_003153235.1 Rhodospirillales bacterium | reverse complement strand
GCCGCCACCGCCGCCACCGCCATAATCACCCGTGCTAAAGGCGTTACCACCTACCCCGCCATTGCCGCCGGTCAAGGCGCTTACGTTGATGAGCGTACCGCCCTCATAAGCTGTATATGCGCCGCCGCCGCCACTGCCCGCGGATAAGCCGACATTGATTGATCCATGCCCATTTTGACCGTTGGGGCTTCCGGACGTACCGCCCAAACCGCCCGACTGAGCTGGCGCTGAGGATGTTGCAGCAACAGCGCCGCCAGAGCCCCCATTTTCACCGGCACCACCACCGCCGCTACCAGCGCCACAACCGAATGACTGGGGCGAGCCAACATGTCCGGCACCAGCCGTCGCTGTCTGCCCCGTGGCCCCATTACCGCCAGAAGCACAATTCCCNNATAAAATTATCAGCACCGACAACGTCAGCGCGATGAAAGAAGCCGTACGGCGCAGATTTATTTTGGTGATAGCGCGCATGGGAATCCAAGAGGGGATTAAACGGAACAATTGCGATTCATTCTGGCCTAGAACAGCCGCCATATCTAGTTACAAAATCGTTAGTCAAACAGCTTTTGTAACGAGTGAACTCATTTAAACTAAAAATTGCGGCTGCGCGATTTGGTTCAAACATTACTTTCCACACCGCACGTTATCACTCAAACATTGGAAAATTGGTTGTGATCTGTTAAATTGAGCACTTCTTAGAAGGACTGCTTTCATAGCGAGTTGCCATGNNTCACCATGAAGAATCTGACAGAGTCAAAAGATTTGCATCTGTCAGATGCGCTCCCAAAAATGTGGGCCTCGCTCGAAGACGCCGAAAAGAAAAGGCATCGCATACAGCACCTCAAGTATAATAGCTGGGTACAGCACTTTATAATTTATACAGATTATTATTCCAACATCCCGAGCCATTACTACCAAAACAAGAAACAGAGAAAGAAGCTCTTCGAGAATATAGATATCCGCCACACCTGCTGAAGACGGGTGACCATGATAACCGCGTCCCACCACTGCATGCCTTCAAGATGTCGGCGCTGCTGGAGGCGGAATCCGCGCCCGGAACAGTGTCATTGCTGCGCGTAGACAAGGACGCGGGCCATGGAGCGGGCAAGCCGACGAACAAGGTTATTCAGGAATACGCAGAGACCACGGCCTTCGTCGAAAGCGCCATCGGCCCCATCAACCAACTAGCCTACAAAGCGATGCTGGCAGCACTGAAGTCCCGTCGAGCGGCTAAAAAAGCCCCCAAACATCAGTAGCGGGCCGGAAAATCTCAGCTCAGCTCGCGGTGGATCGTTTCTTTAAATTTATCTGCAAGTTGCATAAGACTTTTATCTTGTGTGATAACGTTCAATTATAGAAAACTATTAACGCATTTTTCTTAGAATTTTTATCGGCTAATGAGATCCACTTTTTAATTCCACTTCAAGAAACTTAAGTGCATCAGCAATCGGGATAGAAAAATTAAGACCGGCTTTTCCTTTCTGGCTATGGCCAGCGACATGCGTTCCTACTACATTGCCAAACTTATCGACAATAGCGCCCCCGCTACTACCACCATGTGTTGATACATCGCTTTGAATTAGTTTATAAGTTTCTTCACCTGTGTTGCCGTAGTATCCTTCTCCCGCTCGATAAGCGCTAACGATACCCTTGGTAATAGTTGTAGAATATTCCTCTCTAAATGGCGTTCCAACAGCATAAACTTCTGTGCCGACTTGTGGTTCTAGTAATTGAATTGGGAGTGCAGCCATCCCTTTTTCATTAACTTTCACCAAAGCGATATCACGTCCTTCGTGCGCGCGCATGACTTCACCCGGCAGCTGTCTTCCGGTGGCCAGCTTCACCGTAACAAATTTATTGTCTTTTACAACATGATGGTTTGTTAGCAAATAACCATCGTGAGAAATAAAATATCCACTGCCATGGCCGCCCCCTTCAAGTTTAATCGTTACAACAGCCGCCTGAAGCATGGAAGTCCCTTCTGACAGCAACGTATGTGATAAGGGCAAGGCAGGTATCGCGATCTTATCGTACTGAACAGCAGCAACCGGCTCCTTATAGCCCGCCAGTTTCAATTCATCTTTAACAAGTTTAACAAGCTTTTCAGGGTCACTTACCCCGAAAAGATCGGCTTTCTTTTTTGCCACCGCAAATATAGCCGGCGTTAGTATTTTTATACTTGTCAGTTCCGCAGGCGCAGGTATGGCAAAGACACTCTGAAAGGCCTCCTGGATCTGCTCGGTCTGCAGGTAATTAAATTTAACTTTAAAAAGGAACCTCCGCATGGCGGCATCATCAATCGTTTCTATCAGATTTGTCGTGCATGCAAATGGATAGGGATGAGATTCCATCCATGTCAGCATTTCATTAATATTTTGGATTTCCCAAGGACGCATTTCGCTGTTTCTGCGCTTGAGGAGGCCATCTGCTTCATCAAAAATAAGAAAAGCCTTGCGCTCTTCGGCTTCTTTAAAAGCGGCGGCTATGGCCTGCTCCGACTCCCCCAGCCATTTGTGGAGAAGGTCAGAAGCCCGTTTCTGTATGACCTCAATGCCTATGCGCTGCGCCAGATAGCGCAAATACTGACTTTTACCGGTACCGGGAGGGCCATAAAGTAAAAAGGAAAAGTTTTTGATGGCCGATGGAGCAAGGAGCTTTTCTTCAATTTCATCAAGATTGGTATCCACATTGGCCATTTTCGGATTGAAACTAACTTCTTCTTTTTTAATATACTGAATATTGCTTCCGGACTTCCGTTTCACCTCCTCCTTTAGAAGATCAAGAAGCTTCACTGTATCGTGCAATTCACCAAAAATTTTTGCCTTTTTCCTCACAATGGAGAAATCTCCCAAAGTAAGCCCGCCAACACTTGCAAGCTCTGCCGGGGGTACTTGATAAAAAAAGCTGGTAAACGCCTTACCGACCTGATCTTTTGTTAAGTAATCAAGCTTGATTTTAAAAACAAACCTTCTCAACGCCGCCTTATCTATCTGATCAACAAAATTTGTCGTGCAAGCGAAAGGATACGGGTGGGATTCCATCCATGTCAGCATTTCATTTACCTGCTGGACTTGCCAGGGTTTATCGCCGCTATCCCTTTGTCTGAGCAGACTATCTGCTTCATCAAAAATGAGAAATGATTTTCTCACAACAGCTTCCTTGAAAGCAGATGATATGTTTTTCTCCGATTCACCCGACCATTTACTGATGAGATCAGAGGCGCGCTTGTTTATGACCTCCATCCCCAACTGCTGAGCCAGGTAGCGAAGAAACTCACTTTTACCAGTGCCAGGAGGACCGTAAAGCAGAAGTGAAAAGTTAGGCGTATCTTTTATACTGACAAGCTTTTGGGTTAGCTCTGCGATGTTTATGTCTGCATTAACAAGGTCAACATCAAAATTCCTGTCTTGGGCTTCTTCAATAATGGACTTGCTGCGCCGCTGCGAAATTTCCTTCAGATGCTGGCTGATCATTTGGACATTTTTTTCTTCACCCAGAACAAAAAGGGTTTTCTTTACTTGCTGGTAATCCTGCGGCGTCAAAGCCCCTATCGTCGAAAGCTCTTTGGGAGGCTCCATTTCAAAGAATAGTTTGAAGGCCTCTTTACTCTGGATTCTTGTGAGATACTCAAACTTTATATGAAAGATGAATTCTTCAGAAAGCTGGCTCTCTATCTCATCGTCATCACCAGAAATACATATAAACGGGTAAGGAAAGCTTCTCATGAGCTTGATTAATGAAACGCTAGCGCTTTTCTGATTAATATATTTTGTTCCAAACAGTTTCCCAACGTCTTCAAAAATAAGCATCTTACGTTGCTCTTCTGCCTGCTTGAAATAGTCTCTCATTAAAGAGTCCGTTGATGATTTATCTCTGGCGATAAGAGAAGGGAGGCCAACAACCAGCGCTTCCAATTTCAGCTGTTTTGCAATATAGAGAGCATACGAATGTTTTCCTGATCCATTGGGTCCGGACAAAAGAACGGGGATATCCAACGCCCTGCCTGAGGTGATCTTTTGCGTAAGATTTAAAATGTTTTGATCTGTATTCACCAGATCAAAATTAAATTCCGGTGACCTTTTGTCTTTAAGTTTTTTTAGTTTAGCTGCTGCCAACGATCCGCCATTTGCCAGCGATTTAGTAAAATAATCCTGCGCGACATTAATATCTTTCTCAACGCCAAGTCCACTCTCATAAAGTAGGCCTATATTATATAAGGTAGGGCCACTATCTGGGGTAAGCTCCAATCTTTTCTTGTACCAAAACAGAGCCTGTTCATAGTCCGTTTTCACATTAGGAATACCTTTAAAATTATGATAGATAATCCCTAAATCAAGCTGCGCTGCGCCTTTTTTATCTTTTTCTGCAGACTTCTTGAGCAACTCTATTCCTTTAGGAACATCCTGTGGACAGACCTTTCCCTCCACGAGATTGTTTCCCGCCATCCGCTGTCCCCAAACATCTCCTTTTTCAGCGGCCTCTAAATAATAAGCCTGCGCCTTTTGAGAATCTTTTTTGACCCCGTATCCGTTATCATAGAGATACCCCAGCCACGGTAGGGCGTCGGCATCTCCGGCTTCCTTCAATGCCTCATAGGCGCTGAAGGCTTCTGCATATTTTTTTTCATAATACAACTGCTTAGCTTTTTGACTGAGAGTCTTTTGGTCAATTATTCCTGTAATGAAATCACTCTTGAGGGCTTTTGTATTTTCTTGTTCTGCAGCCTCGTTTTTTACAGTACTGGCTTCAACCTTATCTTTTTTAACACCAGCATCTTTCATTTTTTCATCTATATATTTCTTTGCTATAGCGCTTCCCTGTTCGGATGCCTTAAGTAGCCATACAAGCGCCTCTTTGGTATCCTGCTCAACACCTTCGCCAACATGGTACGCCCGTCCGAGGTTGTATTGTCCTGAAGGGCTCCCCATTTCAGCCGCTTTGCGGTACCACTTGATCGCTTCCTTAATATCTTTTTCAACGCCCTCGCCATTGTAATAGGCCAGCCCCAAGCTATTCAGTGCTTTTGAATTGTTTTGTTCCGCTGCTTTGCGGTACCAGGTGACGGCCTCCTTGAAATCTTTCTCAACACCCGAGCCAAAATAATACGCTGTCGCCAGGTTATTTTGTGCTACAGCATTATTCTGCTCGGCCGCTTTTCGATACCACTTTACTGCTTCTTTTGGATCTTTTTCGACGCCCTCGCCCCTCTCATAAGCGGTCCCGAGACTGGTTTGCGCTGGCGCAAATCCTTGCTCGGCCGCTTTGCGGTACCAGGCGACGCCCTCCTTCAAATCTTTCTCAACGCCTCTGCCGGAATGATGGATATTCCCTACATTAAATTGCGCAGCTGGATATCCCCGCTCCGCTGCCAGACGATACCATTTGAGCGCTTCTTTAAGATCCTTTTCAACGCCATCGCCCTTCTCATGAGAAGCTCCCAGGTCGTTTTGCGCAGCAACGTGTCCCAGCTCGGCCGCACGGCGAAGCCAGACAATCGATTCCTTTAAATCTTTCTCGACTCCCTTGCCGGAATAATAGGCATTTCCGAGGTTATATTGCGCCGCCGGATATCCCTGTTCTGCTGCTTTTTTGTACCAGATGGCCGATTCCTTGAAGTCTGTCTCGACGCCTCTGCCGAAATAATGGATATTACCCAGATTGTATTGCGCCGCCGGATATCCCTGATCTGCCGCCAGGCGATATAACCTTATTGCTTCTTTTAAATCTTTTTCGACACTTTCTCCGCGTTCATAAGAAACCCCAAGTTCGCTCTGCGCCGCCGGATATCCCTGATCGGCTGCCCGGCGAAGCCAGATAGTTGATTTATTAATATCTTTCTCAACGCCATTGCCAAAATAGTAGGCATTGCCCAGATCATATTGCGCCTTGGCATTACCATCTTCCGCCAGCGCGTGCATAGCCGCTGCCCATGGTATTTGAGCCGTTTGTTTTAAAAACTCATGTCCGCGATCGCGGACTTTTTCGTAGTCCTCGGTGATACTTTGTGGCGGAACAGAGGATGGGAAAACTTTTACCACACCCGTTGCGCGTTCTATTACATAGGTTACCGCGCCCCTGTCTGATATTTTTTCTTTGATGACCCAGCCTTCCTTAAACTCTTCAAGAGTCCAAGGCTTGTCAGGATCATCTGATGGACGTTTCAGGACATCGCGCGCGATATGTTCTGCTTCTTGTAAGGTAGCCATTTTTCTCCATCCCTAGCAGCCCGTTCTCTATGATACCGATCAATCCTTTAAAATAGGTTCATCGCAGCGGTATGGAAATTGTTTTATGCCAGACTAAAAACAGGATTTTTCTCTTTGATTATATATAAATTATTTGCTATAATACATTAACCTAGAACAGGAAAAATATATGAGTGTGCTTAACGAAACCACCAAACCCGGAGCATGGGGACCCAAAGAGAAAGAAGAATGGTTTGCACGGCAAACTATTCAGCGGTCTTACGAGCAGGATGTCGTCAGGCGTCTGAAGGCACTCCCGTCTGATACGCTTAAACTTGTGCAATATGGCGCTCTCTCCTGCGACCCCAAGAAGTATCCGTTATACTATGTACGCTCGGCAGAATGGAATGATGATAACCCGACTGTCCTGATCACGGGCGGTGTGCATGGTTATGAACCCAGCGGTATCATGGGTGCTTTGCGTTTCCTTGAAGAAGTCGCGCCGCAATATACTGGTAAAGTTAATTTTGTGGTTTATCCCTGCGTCAGCCCGTTAGCTTATGAAATTAACCACCGCTGGAACCGGAGAGCGGAAGATCCTAACCGGCATTTCATGCAGGGCACCACTGTTGAAGAGTCAGCAAAACTCATGAACTCGGTGGAATCTCTGGGAAAGCATTTCAAAGTTGCCGTTGATCTGCATGAAACGAACAAACGCGATATAGAGCTGACACAGGAACGACACGCCAGAGATGGTGACAAGGCGTCCCCTGATGATTTCATTATACCCGAAGGATTTTACCTCTGTGTTCCGAAACAAGAGGACGTTGCGCTGGGTCATAAAATCGTTGAGGCCGTAAGTAAGGTTACGCCGATTTGTAAAGACGAAAAGATCCTGGGGTACCCTAGCAACAACGGGATCATCGTTCTTGATGACGTCCCCGGTCTCTGCCAGGGTTTTACGCGCCAACTCGCAGATGTCTCCATGACAACTGAAATCTACCCCGACAAGTCCCCCGCAAGAGAAGCGCAGGATGCACAACTAGCTACAGTAAAAAGAGCAATCGCTTTTGCTCTGAAACGGTAGTTGTCCTCTGAATGAATTCCCTTCGGGGGAAGCCGCAGTGCAAAAAAACATCTTTAAGGAGCATCTCTGCTACTTGCTTCTGATACAGTAAACCATGAGCGGGGTTATTCGTGCTTTCTGCTCACAGTTCGGGCTGGGGGCGACTGAGTGGTTGGGGTGCTAGGGATCGAACCTAGGAATGGCGGTACCAAAAACCGCTGCCTTACCGCTTGGCTACACCCCAATATCAGCAACTGAAAATGGGCAGTCGGCGGAGGATATAAAAAAAAACCGGTTCCTGCAAGGATCAACATAATACAAATTTTTATGCAAAAACATTATATTGGCGCAGGTTCTTGAACCAACTTGGCTGATACTTCCCTTAAAATCAAGACTTAACGCTGTCTTTCTCACAAAGAATCTGTTAGATTTCATGCCATAATCTTGAATATAGCACTAGTTGCGGCGAACATTGAAAGGTGGAGGCATCTCTCCCTCATGGGTACGGTCAATAAATTTGGTACGGCACGTCTGCTGGATCCCGCGAATTACGAGCTTGAAGGGCAGGCGCGCGTCAATGCTGAAATCTTCACGGCCGTGGAAATCATCGGGCGCAAGCTGGAGCGCGTCGAAACTGAACGTGATCGTCTGGCGCAGCGCCTCGCTCTTATCGAATCATCAGCCGCTGTTGATGAAAAAACCGGACGGCTTTATCTGCCTGCCCTGATAGATCAGGAGAACCTTCCGCACAAGGAATATGCCACGCCAAAATGGGCGGTAGCAATGTCACTAATGAGCAGTGCGGTTGCACTTTTTGCTCTCGGTCTTGTTTTATTCCGCGAACCTGCACCTGCACTGACGAAGGAGCAATTGGCTGCCTTGAATTCCATCAGCTCCACGCAGTTCACACAGCTGACACCGGACAGCAAAGGATGGAAAAATCTTACCCCTGACACAGCGGAAAATATGTCTGTTGCCTCCAGCGAGCCGGTCACATCGGCAACAACAGCTCCCCCAACATCAAACATTTCCGCAACGCCTGCTGTTACGGCTTCACAGACGGCTAATATACCCTCTGCTGCGCCTCCCGATGCTGCTGAACTGGCAAAGGTAGCGCCCCCCCCAGCGGAAACACAAAAGCCTGTCGATACGCAGGCAACTACCCCAACTATCGCCGCCGCAGCTCCACCTGTCCCGCCGCCGGACCTTCCTAAAATTCCAGCACTTGAACAAGCCGCAGCCGCAAATAAAGCAGCCGCCAATGATCAAAACGTTTTGATTCCTGGCGAAGATGATGCGCCGGCGAAAGCGCCAGAAAAAGCGGCGGCACAGGAACCAGAACCAGCGCAAAATAATGATAACAGCAAAACGGCCACTGTTGTGCCGGCATTAGAGAGCAAGGGCGGCATAGCTCCGGATAAAACATTAAAAGACAAGCTGGCACAGTTGCAGAAACGTGCTTATCAAGGCATCCCGGAAGCACAGCATGATCTGGCGACACTCTATGCTGCCGGCACAATGGTGCCGCAAGATTATCACCGCGCGGCTTTCTGGTTTACAAAGGCTGCCGATGGCGGTGTTGCAAACGCGCATTATAATATGGGTGTTATCTACCATCAGGGGCTGGGCGTTCCTGTAGATATGGCGAAGGCGCTGAAATGGTATGAACAGGCAGCGGAGCTTGGTCACCCCGAAGCCATGTATAACCTTGGCATCGCCTATGTTGAAGGCGTCGGCACGAAAGTTGATGTGGACAAAGGAGTCTCTTATTTCAAACGCGCGGCGAAAGCCGGGGTGTCTCAAGCGGCCTTCAACCTCGGTGTTCTCTATGAAAGTAATTTCATAGGGCCTATCGACATCAAGAAAGCAATTGAGTGGTACAAACTTGCCGACAAGCAAGGACATTCAGGGGCACACGATGCACTTGCGCGTCTGCAAGCCGGAGATACGGGCACGACGGCAGGCAGCACAACAACAGCTGCAGCGCCGGACACAGGAGATCAAGCCCTGACACTGGCGGATAAAGTTGAGCCCGCCGCTGGCGGCGATGAAGAAACCGGCGAAGGAGATTCATCTCCGGCCAGTGAAAACAATCCGCCCAAAACCCTTCTGGCGGACATCCAGCGCATACTGATCAAACAAGGGCTGCTGCCGGGAAAAGCTGATGGTATTCTGAACCAGCAAACGGAAGATGTTATCCGCACCTACCAGAAGAAAGCGGGCTTGGCGGAAGACGGGCAACCATCACAAGAATTGCTGGAAAAGCTTCTGCAGGATCCGCCAAAAGTAGATAAACAGTTCCCTTAAATCATATCCTGGTTTAATTTTTGTTTTGACAAGCGGGTACAATCCACCATTCAGGGTGCAGCGTTTTTAAAGTATCAGCTGCTTTTCTTGCCGCAGTAGCATCCTCATAAATACCAAAACAAGTGGCCCCGCTGCCAGAAAGACGATGAAGCAGACAACCCTCGGTATTACTGAACGCGCCCAGCACATCTTTCACCACCGGGGCAACAGCAATGGCGGCTTCCGTCAGGTCGTTACGAAATGTATCTAAATCAGTTAAAGGCATTCCCCATTCTCGCGGAGATGGGAATAATGGGCTGAAAGAACCACCAAAACATTGAAACACTGCCGCCGTCGCCACTGGCACCAAAGGATTAACTAGCACAAGATAGATGGGTGGCATGCCTGAAATCGGGATCAGTTTCTCCCCAATGCCTTCCACCCATACTGGTCTGCAGTAAAGACAGGCGGGAACATCCGCGCCCACTTTCTGTGCGACCTTTTGCAGGCGCGAAGGTTCATCGGGCAGACTCCAGAGTTGCGACAGCCCTTTCAGCGCCGCAGCAGCATCTGCCGACCCGCCACCAATACCGGAAGCGACGGGCAAATTCTTGGTCAGGATAATTTTTCCGCTTAGGGGTGTTTTATAATCTTCTGATAAAAGCCGCGCCGCCTTGTAAACCAGATTATCCTGTGTCAAAGGCAAAGCATCGGTAAAAATGCCTTTCACTTCGATGCTAAAGTTTTCCTGCGAAGAAAACTCCAGATCATCCCCGGCATCGGCAAATATCATCAGGCTCTGCAGCGTGTGATAGCCATCGTCGCGCTTTCCTGTGATGTGCAGGAACAGGTTAATCTTTGCAGGTGCGAAAATATGAAATGTTTTTGACGGCATAGGATTTAACTATGCCATGCGCCGCACAATAATCAAAGTTTGGTTTCGTTGCGTGACAGTTGGCTTGGAACCGTAATGCCATGCTGCATTTTCTGGTCGATGAACGTCTTGAACGAGGCATCCTGGCTCAGGTCCCGCGCATGTTTCCACTGGAAACGCGCCTCGTTCTGGCGGCCTACCTGCCAGTAAGCATCCCCCAGGTGGTCCAGCAGGGTCGAGTCCTCAGGTATCTGCGACACGGCCTGCTCGAGCCAGTTGACTGATTCCTGATAATGCGACAGGCGGAAAAGCGTCCAGCCATAGCTGTCTAGGATATAGCCATCATCGGGGCGGAGCTCGGCTGCATGCTTGGCATACTCCAGCGCCTTGTTAAGGTTGACGCCCTGATTGGCCCAGCTATAGGCAAGGAAATTAAGGATCATCGGATTATCCGGCTGGAAGGACAGCGCCTGCAGTAAATCTTTTTCTGCCTGACCCCAGCGGTTGAGGCGTTCTTCAGCCATGCCGCGCGCGTAAACAATCGGCCACTGCTCTTCCGTCACCTTGGGAACACCCGCCATCGCCTGATTGTAGGCGGCAACGGCATCCTCATAGCGGTTCTGGCGGCGATAAACATCCCCTAAGGATACAAGCGCCGGAACGCGCGTGGCCTCGCTCTTGGAAAGATCCGTCAGGATGGCTATGGACTTATCCACCTGACCGCTAACTTCATAAACTTCAGTCATCCTGACGCGCGCAATCCAGTAAATCGGCGACGAGGCATCAATGGCGCTATAATCCTCAATTGCCCTGTCAAACTGGCTATGCAGTGCCGCGATATCACCCATCATCATCTTGGCAAAAGGCGATGCCGGCGAGAGCTGCTGGACCAGGCTGCCGTAAATCTGCGCGCTTTCGTAAGCATGTTTCTCGTACAGCAGCGTGGCAAGATCAAACAGAGCAAGCGCTGCACCATCGGCTGCGCGCATGACATTCGGCTTGATGTTCCGGTGGGGATCACTGTGCGACATGGCATTGATAAAAGGGTTGTAAGGGTATATCTTATCCAGCCCTTCATAAATATCACGGCTGATTTCCGGCTGTCCGTAACGCTCGAAGAAATTCGCCACCATAACCGCAGTGTGCAGGCTCAATCCGTTCGCCATTGCAATCTTGTAATGTTCCGCAGCTGCATTCATATTGCCGGACATCTCTTCCATCATGCCCGCATGCATGCGATAGGACGGGTCATCAGGCATTGCATTGTCCGACAACATTTTCAGTGCCGCTGTCTTGTTCCCCTGACCCATCAATGACCATGCGGTAAGCAATGGCTTTGTGTACTGACCGAACCCTTCAGGAGGCAGCTTGTTCAGGAGATCCAGCGACGTTTTGAAGTCATCATGGCTCATGGCATCGCAGCTCAGGAAAATCAGCGCCAGTTCGTCTCCACCCTTTTTCATGGTGATCACTTTTTGCGCCAGTGTTTTCGCCGCCACAAAATTGCCGGAACCAAGTGCCAGCAGGAAAGTCCGCTGGACCATCACCTCATTGCTACTGTCGTAGGACAAAACCGTGTTCATGTAGTTCTGGGCAGTCTCCCAATCCTGCTGGCGCTGCGCGAATCGGCCGGAAAGATAACTGCCTGAAAAGGTGGGGTGGTCGGGAACGACACTTATGAGTGCTGCGCTTTTATTAGCCTGCTCTCCCGCGCAGGCGCTGAGAGACGCCGCGATGATTGCGATAAGTGCTAAAGCGTAAAGAAATCTGAATTCACGCACACTATAATCCTTCAAAAGCGAGGAAAGCCCTCACATACAGCGTCTCACAGAGTCATTAACAACTCGTAACTCTGGAGATTTTTGATGAAATTTTTAGCGCACAGAGTAATTTTATTGCTTAACTTTGACTTTTTTACATTGGATATTGAATAATATTATTGCTTGATTAATATCTTATATTGATTTATTAAACATAATTGTTTACTATAATCAAAATAGGAGATTAAGTGGTTCACTGGAAAAGACATTATTTGAACGCGACGGAAGCCTTCCGGTGTACGGTCGAACTGTCACAATTCCCGAAAGGATTAGGGAAGGTGCTCAAGCAAGCGCCGAAAGGCGACGGTCATCCTGTCATGGTGATTCCCCCCTTTACGGGCGATGACAAAATAACAACACTGCTGCGCTTCTCTCTCGAAAAAGCGGGTTATAAAGTTTACGGCTGGGAAAACGGCCATAACATCGGATTCAATGATAAAAAAGGCAGAAATATTTACGAACACCTGAAAGAAGTTTATGAGTCCAATGGCCGACAGAAGATATCGCTGATCGGCTGGAGCCTCGGCGGGATCTATGCGCGTGAACTGGCGCGCGAGTACCCTGATATGGTACGGCAGGATATAACTCTCTTTACACCCTTTGGCGTCGGTATGCACAAAGATGCGACCCCTCCGACAATCGTTGCAGCTATTTCAATGCTGAGCAATTCTAAATACCTGCTCTCAAGTGAAGGTATGGCAGAACGGCTGGTTACTCCTCCGCCTGTGCCAACAACATCCATCTATTCAAAGGGCGATGGCATCGGCGGCTGGGAAGCCTGTCTGAACCCGAAAGCGCCTCTTGCTGAAAACGTTGAGGTCGGCGGCTCGCATATCGGCGGCGGCTGGAATCTAGAGGCATTGACGGTCATCCTTGACCGTCTGGCGCAGCCAGAAGGAAAGTGGAAGCCATTCGAACCAAAAGACCCCTGTCCGAAACCCAATTCTGACTGGGAAAACAAGCCCGCAGCGAAGAAGAAATTTTTCCCGGCAGCTTGATTACTCTCAGGCAGCCCCTGCTTGAAAGTTTTGTATTGTAAAATACTTATATTTAACCTACAAAAGCGCATATTATAACAAAACTGAGCAGTAAAAATATGCAGCCGCTGAACAATTATCGCGAGCGTGTGGCCGCTTTTTTAAAGTCGGACACATTTAAAACACTCAAAACTTACTGCAATCAGCGCAAAAAGAGTCTCCTGAAAGACTTTTTTAATAGCGCCGCCGAGTACAAAGAATTGCATCAAGCAAAGCCATCCCTTCACAAAAATTCTCCGCAAGGGGATGGGCATCCTGTGCTGGTTATTCCCGGTTTCACAGCCAACGATTTTTTTACCGCGCCCCTGCGCCATATACTGCAAGATAAAGGCTATAAACCTTATAAATGGAAGGGCGGTTTCAACATCGGGCTAAAAGATAAAACAACCGAGCATCTCGCCCGACGCCTGAAAGAAATTTATGAAGAGAACGGCAACCAAAAGGTGTCATTGATCGGGCATAGCCTCGGCGGATTTTACGCGCGGACTCTGGCGCAAGAATTTCCTGATATGGTGCGCGATGTCATCACAGTTGATACGCCGTTCGGCATCGGTATGAAGCAGGATGCGGCGCCTGCCTTTGTTGTATCTACGATATTAAAATTGAGCGAAGCCAAGTACTCTATCAACAACGAGGGTATGTCCGAACGACTACTTACCCCGCCTCAAATGCCCACAACCTCCATCTTTTCAAAAATAGACACTGTCGCCGGCTGGCAGGCCTGCCTCAATCCGGCAACACCGCTTTCAGAAAACATTGAGATCAAGGCGACGCACATCGGAAGCGTCTGGAACAAAGAAGCTTTTGTAATTATTTTAGACCGCTTAGCGCAACCGGAAGGCAAATGGAAACCCCATAAAACACCTGCAAACGATGCGCCGCCTCCCAATCCGAACTGGAAGCCTAAGTCATCCGGCTGGAAATTATTTCCTAAAATATAGATTTACATACCTGAATAGTTCGGACCGCCGCCACCCTGCGGCACGACCCAGTTGATGTTCTGCGTCGGGTCCTTGATATCGCAGGTNNAGGTTTTGCAATGCACGCAGTTCTGCGCGTTGATTTGCAGCCGCGGCTCACCCTGCTCGTTCTTCACAATCTCGTAGACACCTGCCGGACAATAACGCTGCGCCGGCTCGTCATAGAGTGGCAGGTTAATGCGCACCGGCACTGTCGGGTCTTTGAGCTGCAGGTGGCAGGGCTGGTCTTCTTCATGATTGGTGTTAGACACGAATACTGACGACAGGCGGTCAAAAGTCAAAACGCCATCGGGTTTTGGATAACTTATCTTCGGCATATCCGCTGAGTGCTTGAGGCACGTATGATCCGCGTGGTTTTTAAGCGTCCATGGCGCCTTACCACGGAAAACATAGGTATCAATTACCGACAAGACAAGGCCCGGCAACAACCCCCAATGAAAGCTGGGACGAATATTGCGAACGGAGAAAAGCTCTTCTTTCAGCCAGCTCTTCTCGAACTTATCACGATAGGTTGTACATTCTTTTCCTGTCGGATCGCCGGACTGGAACATCTCAGCCAGCGCTTCTGCCGCCAGCATGCCGGATTTCATTGCTGTATGATTTCCCTTGATCTTCGGCGTGTTCAAAAATCCTGCCGTATCCCCCGCGAGCACACCACCGGGGAACGTCAGCTTCGGTAGTGATTGCAAGCCGCCTTCAGAAATAGCCCGCGCGCCATAGCTGATGCGCCGCCCCCCCTCAAGATATTTCCTGACGGCCGGATGCAATTTAAAACGCTGCATTTCCTCGAATGGTGACAAAGAAGGATTCTCGTAATCAAGCCCGACAACAAACCCAATCGACACAAGGTTATTCTCGGCATGATACATCCACGAGCCGCCATAGGTCTTCATATCCATCGGCCAGCCGACTGTATGGATGATTAATCCCTGTTTGTGCTTCTCCGCCGGAATTTCCCACAACTCCTTCACACCGAGGCCATAAGTCTGCGGGTCGCAATCCTTGCGCAGCTGGAACTTTTCAAACAGTGTTTTAGTCAGCGAACCGCGGCAACCTTCAGAAAAAACGGTTTGCTTTGCATGCAGCTCGATGCCGGGCTGATAGGCAGATGTTTTCTTGCCCTTCTTGTTGACCCCCATATCTCCGGTAGCAACACCCTTCACGGCACCGCTGTCATCATAAAGAACTTCAGCGGCAGCAAAGCCCGGATAAATCTCAACGCCCAGCGCTTCAGCCTGGACCGCAAGCCATTTGGCAAAAACGCCAAGGCTGATAATGTAGTTTCCTTTATTATGCATCTGCGGCGGTGTGGGAAGATGGAAAGAAAGTTTCTCAGTCAGAAAAAGAAAGTGGTCTTCCACGGCAGGAACAGTCAGCGGTGCTGCCCCACCTAATCGGTTAGTGTCTTTCCAGTCCGGAATTAGCTCATTCAGCGCGCGCGGCTCGAACACCGCACCAGATAAAAGATGCGCCCCGATTTCTGAGCCTTTCTCGATCACACAGACAGCCAGCTCTGGTTTCAGTTGCTTCAAACGAATCGCTGTCGAAAGCCCGGAAGGTCCCGCGCCGACAACAACTACATCGTAAGGCATTACATCTCTTGTCATTTTTAGGCGCTTTCCTTCATTACAGAATAAATGTAGGTTATTTTGGCATTATTTGATGAAAGAATCTATGGACGCGCAAGCAGGCCTCGCAGAGTTGTTGCAATGGTACGCCGATATCGGCGTAGACGAGGCGATTGGCGATGTTCCAGTTGATAGGACACGCGTTCCGGAAAAAGCCGTGGTTCTGCCCATTGCAACAACTGCACCCGAATCTCCTGCAACAATTGCAAGGGCTACAGTTTCCACTTCAGCAAGTGTTCCTGAAGCCGTTCCCGTCACAGGCACGATTGAAGCCGTAAAGGAAGCCAAGGCGCTAGCTGCGGCAGCAAAAACCAGTGAAGAGTTGAAAGCAGCGCTGGAAAAATTCCAAGGACTGTCACTCAAACGCACCGCAACTCATATGGTTTTTGCTGACGGTAACCCGGCTGCGCGCGTGATGGTTATTGGCGATGCTCCCGGAACGGACGAAGACCGCGCAGGCATCCCCTTCGCCGGCGGAAACGGACAACTGCTGGATAAAATGCTGGGAGCGATCGGCCTGAAACGTGAAGAAAATGTCTACATCACCACCATCCTCAACTGGCGCACGCCCGGCAACCGCGCGCCAACGCAGGCGGAAATAGACTTAAGCCTGCCTTTTGCCCAGCGCCATATTGAACTTGTCAGTCCAGCAGTGATTATTTACATCGGCGGCAGCGCTGCAAAGATCCTGCAGCAGACGGGTGAACCCATCTCGCGCCTGCGCGGCAAATGGCTGGAATACAATTCCATACCAGCTCTTGCTATTTTCCATCCCGAATACCTGCTCCAAAACCCCGCACAAAAAAAGGTGGCGTGGGAGGATCTCCAAATGCTGCAAGCTAGACTGAAGGAAATGGGTGTTCTTTAAGCTGCTTTGCTTTTTCTTAAAAGCGGCTTGAGATACATCCCCGTGTAACTGCGTTTTTCAGCCGCGACATTTTCTGGCGTGTCCTGAACAATGATCTCGCCACCCTTGTTACCGCCCTCGGGGCCGATGTCGATGATCCAGTCAGCAGTTTTGATGACTTCAAGATTATGCTCGATCACCACAACCGTATTCCCCTGATCGACAAGGCGGTGCAAAACTTCCAGCAGTTTGCGCACATCTTCGAAATGTAACCCCGTTGTCGGCTCATCAAGAATGTAAAGTGTGCGGCCTGTCGCGCGTTTAGCAAGCTCTTTTGCCAGCTTGACGCGCTGCGCCTC
>PLXM01000181.1 GCA_003153235.1 Rhodospirillales bacterium | reverse complement strand
GACCATAAATGGGCATAAGCGCCTGCGTCATGGGATCTCCCATCTCCCATTCCCTGTCGCCGAAGCTGCATGGCTTCTGGCTCAGGAAATATGGCATCGACGGCAGCTACACAGCTGTTGAAACATCACCACAGCAGTTAAAATCGGCGCTTGATGATCTTGTCGCGCGCGGTTTTGCAGGGTGTAACCTGACGTTGCCGCTGAAAGAACATGCGCTTGACCTGATGGACGAGATTGATGAAAGCGCACGCGCATCTCGTGCGGTTAATACAGTCGTGATCCGGCAAGGCAAAAAAACCGGCTATAACAGCGATGGTTTTGGTTTTGTCGAGAGCCTGAAGGCGCAAGCGCCGCAGTGGGATAAGAGTCATGTTGTTATTCTCGGCGCGGGCGGCGCGGCGCGGGGAATTGTTGCGGCATTGAAAAATGCAGGCGTGGAAAAATTTTCGTTTATCAACCGCAGCGCCGAAAAAGCGAGAAAACTTATCGCGGATCTGTGTTTGCCAAAAGCAGAAGTGATCGTCACCGCTTTGCCGGAAGATACAACCGTGCTGGTCAATTGCACCAGTCTTGGTATGGCAAGTCAGCCGCCGCTGGAAATCGATATTTCCGCCTTGCCGAAGCAGGCTGTGGTCTGCGATATTGTGTATCGCCCTCTGGTGACGCCGTTGCTAGAGGAGGCGCGTAAGCGCGGCCATGTGATAGTCGAGGGGTTGCCCATGCTGCTGCATCAGGGAAGGCTTGGATTCAAAAACTGGTTCGGTGTTGATCCGGTCGTCACGCCGGAGCTTTACTTGGAGATTGCCGCATGCGCAAAATAACCGTCATTGGCATTACAGGCTCCATCGGCATGGGCAAGACGACGGCCGCCGAGATGCTGCGCGAGATGGATATACCCGTGCACGATTCAGATGCGTCCGTTCATGCGCTGCTGGGGCCGAACGGCAAGGCCGTCGCGATTGTCGGGCGCGAGTTTCCTGATGCGCTGAAGAA
Organism: Rhodospirillales bacterium; assembly: GCA_003153235.1. Classification (GTDB taxonomy): domain Bacteria; phylum Pseudomonadota; class Alphaproteobacteria; order Micavibrionales; family UBA2020; genus PALSA-926. The sequence continues at coordinate 15,891 of PLXM01000181.1, read as the reverse complement.
TAATGAGCATGGCGAACCCTACATCGACCGCCAGATGCTGGGGCGCATTGTTTTCAGCGACCGCAAGAAAAAGCGCCGGCTTGAGGAAATACTGCACCCTATGGTACGGGCGGAGAGTGATGCCTTCATCGCCAACATGATCAAGAAAGCACATAATATTGTCGCTCTTGACATCCCGTTGCTGTTCGAAACTGGCAGCGAGAGGCGTGTTAATGTCACGATCTGCGTGACCGCACCGTCAGACATGCAGCGTGACCGTGTACTGGCGCGGCCCGGCATGACATCAGATAAGTTTGACCGCATCGTTGCGGGCCAGCTGCCTGATGCGGAAAAACAGCGACGGGCCGACTATGTGGTTGAAACAGATAAGGGTTTCGAAGATATGCGCCGCCAGCTTGAAAAAATTATCGCCCAGATCCGCGAGTTGCAGCGGGCTTAAGCGCGCCATTTTATAACACGCTTAACCACGCGTAGCTTGCAAACAGCCTGAAATATAGTAAGGTTTGCCCATGACACGCGAAATCATCCTTGATACTGAAACAACGGGCCTTGACCCCGCCGAAGGCCACAGGCTGGTGGAAATCGGCTGCATCGAGCTTGTTAATCACCTGCCAAGCGGCAAGGTGTTCCAGACCTATCTCAACCCCATGCGCGATGTGCCGCCGGAAGCCTCCCGCGTGCACGGGCTCACGACGGAGTTTTTAAAAAACCATCCGCTGTTCACCGAGAAAGTGGGCGAGTTTATTGATTTCATCGGCGATGCCACGCTCGTCATCCACAATGCCGAATTCGATATGAAGTTTATCAATGCCGAGATGAAATCGGCGGGGTTTAAGCCGCTGCCGATGAGCCGCGTGATTGATACACTGCCGATGGCGCGGCAAAAATTCCCCGGTCAGCCCGCAAACCTCGATGCGCTGTGTCGCCGTTTCAAGATTGACAATTCGGAACGTAAATTCCACGGTGCGCTGCTCGACTCCGAGCTTTTGTCGGAAGTATATCTGGAGCTGATCGGCGGACGCCAGCATGGCCTCGGTCTCGGCAGCGAACTTGCCGCCCAGCAGTCACAGGCTTTAAATGCTAAAATCAAGCGCCAGAAAAGGCCTGCGCGTTCTTTCGAGCCCTCGAAAAAAGAAATCGAGGCGCATGAGGTGCTGCTTGATAAAATCAAGGATCCTTTGTGGCGGAAAACGGGAACCGAAGAATAAAGCTTTAAGGAATAAAACTTAAGCCCGGCCAGCCTGCTTGCCAGTCTCGGTCTTCAGGCGCTTCATTTCGCTCACGTACATCGCTTCAAAGCTGATCGGCGTCAGGTAGAGGGGCGGGTAGCCGCCTTTAGCTGTCATGCTGGCGACCATCTCGCGCACGAACGGGAACAGCATCTTGGGCACTTCGACCATCAGCACGGCCTGGATGTTTTCTTCAGGAATATTCTGCAGGGCGACAAGCGCGCCGTAGTGCAGGTCGATGATAAAAGCCATCTTGTTGCTCTTCGTGTTCTTGGCTTCGACACGGAAGTGCAGGGCGGATTCAAAAAGATTATCTTTCACATGGGTTTTGCTGAGCGAGATTTGCACGCTGGTGTCAGGCGCGTTCCAGCCGCTGATCAGGCTCTCAGGCGCGTTCGGATTTTCAAATGAGCAATCTTTCACATATTGGGTCAGCACCTGAATGCTGGGGGCATTTTTATCCGCAGCGGGTGTGTCGGATGTCTCTTTTTTGTCAGCCATAACCTTGATTCCTTTTTACTGTTGGGGAGAGTTTGCCAAGAAAGCCCCAGCTTGCCAAGTAAAACCATATTTTCATATGTCTAGTGCAGCTTTTTGTTTTCATCCGTATTGATAAACTCGCCCTCTATCGTCTTTGTTGTGCCGCCGGTACGTTCCTCATAGTACCAGTAAGTGAACCCCTGCGATTTTTTGCTGAGTTCGTTGAGGACGCTGTTGTGTTTGTATTTCAGGTAAAGAAAAATCCAGTGACGCACGGGCGGGATCAGCAGCGGAAGCGCCAGAAAATCGCTGATAAAGCCGGGGAAGATCAGCAGCACAGCGCCTGTAAGGATACAGAAGCCGTCGAAGAGTTCTTCAAAGGGGTAATCATCTTTTTTATCGATAGATTTTTGTGCACTGCGCAAAATATTGCCGCCCATAGTAGATAGAATCATCATGCCGACGATCACATCAGTTATAATCCACAGCAGTGACCAGCCCACGCCGATCTTGCCGCCGATGATAATAAATCCGGCGATTTCAAGGAGGGGTAAGAATATTACTAAAAGAAGTAAAGGCATTATCTAGCTTGTTAACCTCCTGTATGTTGCGGTAAATAGATCAATATAGTAGAGTAATATTACAGAATAAGCACAGAAACCGATAAAAGGGAACATGCAAATGGGGACGCCCGCTGATACCCGCCCGTCAGAGGTTATTTATCAGGTTTATCCTTCCAGCTTTAATGACTCAAACACCGACGGTTGCGGCGACATTCCCGGCATTACTAAAAAGCTCGACTACATCAAAAGTCTGAATGTTGACGCTATCTGGATTTCGCCGTTTTATCTCTCGCCATCCGGGCCCGAAGGTGATGGTGGCTATGCGGTCAGCGATTATAGAGGTATTGACCCGCGTTTCGGCACGATGGATGATTTCAAGGATCTGCTCAAAGAAGCGCATTCCCGCGGCATAAAAATATACACCGACTGGGTTGTTGCCCATACAGCACATGATCATGAATGGTTCGAGAAAAGCCAGCAGCGCGACGAGAAATATAAAGATTACTATGTATGGTCCGAGGGTATGGAATGGTATGGTCATAAGGTTCCGCCCAACAACTGGAAATCCGTTTTCGGCGGCGGTGCATGGGAATTTGACCAGACGCGCGGTCAGTATTACCTCCATCACTTTCTCAAAAGCCAGCCTGCGCTCAACCTGAACAAAAAAGAAGTGCAGGATGCTGTGCTCGGTGAAATGAAATTCTGGCTTGATATGGGAGTCGATGGATTCCGCATTGATGCAATGCCGTTCGCGATTTGCGACGAGCAACTCCGCAACAATCCCTGGCTTTACGGCACATGGCCGAGTGTTGTCGAGAAGTGGGACCAGCAGCGCTTCGACCACAATATCATGCAGCCGCAGACCGTTGATTTTATTGCCCGCATCCGTCAGCTGATGGACAGTTATCCGGAGAAAAAAACAACACTCGGCGAAGTGACGGAAACCAGGAATGACGGCAAAGGCGTTCTACCTGTCGCTGCCGGTTACGCTGATCGCGATAAAGGTCTTGATATGTGCTATACTTACGTTGCCGGCTCGATCAGCCAGCAGGCAGGTCAGGATAATATCAGCAACCTGATCCGTGATATTGAAAAAAGTTTCCCCGACGGGGGACATTGCCTTTCCATCGGCAACCATGACAGCTGGCGTACTTTCGCGCGCACCGAGGGAAGTATCCCCGAAGAGCATCGTCTGGCGGCGCATAAAGAACTGATGCAGATATTTTTCTCTCTGCCGAGCAGTCTTGTGTTGTATCAGGGCGAAGAACTGGCCTTGCCGCAGGCGCGCATCCCTGAAGATATACCCCAAGACAAACTCAAGGATATTACTGCGCAGACGCAGGGCATGTATGCCTGCCGTGATGGCAGCCGCACGCCGATGCCGTGGGAAGCCGGAAAAAAGAATGCGGGTTTTTCGACATCCGATGAACCGTATCTCCCCGTTCCGGCTTCGCATTATAAAAAAGCCGTCGATCTTCAGGAAAAAGACCCTAACTCTATGTTGAATTTTATGCGCCAGCTGACGGCGTGGCGGAAAAACCAGCCCGCTCTCGTGCAGGGGACAACAACGGTTTTGAAAACGGCTGCGCCTGTTCTGGCTTTTGTGCGTCAGAGCAAAGAGCAGACTATTCTTTGCCTCTTCAATCTTTCGGGGGATAGGGCTTACTTTACGCCGAAGGATGTTCTGGATGACAAGATGATGAAAGAGTTTGGCTTTCATAAAGATCAGGCCATTGTTCTGGAAGGTTACAGCTCCCATTTCGAGGGAGGACGTCCGGTCCAGCAAAAAGCTGCTCCAAGACCTCCGTCGTCACCACCCATAATCAAGAAACTGGCCTGATATTAAAGGAATTGTTGAAGCGGACACAGTGTTTATTGTATAAACTCGTGTAGCAATTGGAGATTCTGAAGTGCATTTGGATATACTGATTTTTGCTGTTATCGCGGGCATTCTGATTTACCGTCTGAACGCCGTGCTTGGAACGCGGCATGAGGACGATCAGCCGCGCCCCAATCCCTTTGCCTCACCCGATCCGACAAAACGTCCGGTGCAGCCGCCTATTGTTTTGAAGGTAGCTCTAAAGCCGGTTGCAAAAACGGTTGCTGCGGAACAGCTGATCGACGCCACGGCAAACACCGACGGGCGGATCGAGACAGGTCTGGAAGAGATTGCAGCGGTCGATGCCGGCTTCAATGCTGGTCATTTTGTGGCTGGCGCTAAATACGCCTTCGAGACAATCGTGACGGCCTATGCCAAGGGCGATCGTGCCGCGCTCAAGCCGCTGCTCAGTCCCAAGCTCTATGCCGATTTCGATCACGGCATTGCCGAGCGTGAAATGCAGGGGCATGTTTTATCGACTGACATCCAGCGCATCAAGTCAGCGCGCATTCTCGAGGCGCATCTCGGCGGCACCATGTCTTATATTACAATCGACTATGATGTCGAACAGACGACGGTTACTCGTGATAAAGATGGCGGCGTGGTTGAGGGCAGTCCGGAGCATATTACTTCCGTCGAGGACATCTGGACATTCACGCGCGATACGCGCTCTTCCGACCCTAACTGGATATTGATCGAAACAAAAACGGCGGAGAAGCCGCCAGCATGATCTTGAAGCGCTTGATGACCGCCGCTTTTTGCTGCCTGTTGCTGACAGGGTGTGACACGCTTTCATGGCCGCCCCAACTTAAGACTGCCGACCAGTTGAGCTTGAAAGAAAGCTCATTCGGTCAATTGCCGGGTTGGGATAATGATGCACAAGGCGAGGCGGTTGTCGCCTTGCAGCGCTCATGTGCCGGTATCATGAAAAAAGATGCCAGCGATAATCTGGGCGTTGGAAATTTTGCCGGAACGGCGGGTGCGTGGCAGGGGATGTGTCAGGCTTTATCCAAAGCCGTGCCGATGACGGATGCTGAAGCGCGCGCCTTTTTTCAACAGCATTTTACGCCCTATGAAATGCAGAGAAGTAACGGTGATGAGGGCCTGTTTACCGGCTACTATGAGCCGACCTTGTATGGCTCATACCGCAAACACGGACGCTTTACCGTTCCGATCTATGGCCGCCCGAATGATCTGGTGACTGTGAACCTTGGCGATTTCAAGCCGGCGCTGGAAGGTGAGCATATTGTTGGTCGTGTGACCAGGGATGACAGCCTTGTCCCGTATTACGACCGCGCGGCGATTGACGACGGGGTGCTTGCAAAACGGCATGACGAGATCGTCTGGGTCGATAGCGCCGTTGATGCTTTTTTCCTCCATGTACAAGGCTCGGGACGGATCAAGATGGATAATGGCACGACACTGCGCATTGGCTACGCCGCCGAAAATGGCCAGCCCTATGTCGCGATCGGCAAGGCGCTGGTTCAGCGGGGCGCTCTCGATAAGGATAACGTCTCCATGCAATCCATACGCGACTGGCTTCAGCAGAACCCGACTGAGGCGGCGGATGTGATGGATCTTGATGCTTCCTATATTTTCTTCCGCAAGCTGAAAGGTGAAGAAGGTCCGCTGACCGGTCCTCTTGGCGCCGAAGGTGTTCCCCTCACGCCGCGCCGCAGCTTGGCTGTTGACCGGAAGCTTGTTCCTTACGGCGTGCCGATCTGGTTGGATGCAGAAGATCCTGACGGACAGAACAATATCCAGCGCCTGATGGTGGCGCAGGACACGGGCGGTGCGATTGTTGGCCCTGTGCGTGGCGACTTTTTCTGGGGTAACGGGGATGAAGCGGCACACAAAGCCGGCCTGATGAAGAGCAAGGGGCATGCCTGGGTATTGCTGCCCAAAACGGCTGATATAGATCCCAAAGAAACAGCGCAGGAAGAACCGCACACGCCTGTACAACCATCAGCCCCAGCTCCGGCAGAAGCAAGTGATACACCGCAGCAGAATCATTTCATGTCATGGTACAAACACGTCGTCAGTGTCCTGCAGCCCGATGACGAATGATCTTGAAAAGGCCTTTGGCACATACGCTTTAAACAAACATCATAGCCAGCTTCTCCATTGGGCGCAGTCCGTTCCTTTAAGCTGGCTCGGCCGGCGTGCGGCATTGATCCTGCGCAAGGCCGTCCTGAGGCGCAGACAGCCCATCATTGATGCGACCGTGGACGGCCTCAAGCTCAGATTATATATGCAGGATAACGTGTCGGAGCGGAAATTTCTTTTCATGCCGCAGTTCTTTGATCCTTATGAACGCGGGCTTTTGAAAAGAAGTCTGACTGAAGGCAGTATCTTTGTCGATGTTGGCGCCAATGCAGGAATTTATTCACTGACGGCGGCGCCGCTGGTAGGTGAGACGGGCAGGGTGTTGGCCATAGAACCTAACCCCGTTGTTCTGGAACGATTGAAGTTTAATGCGGCATTAAATGGCATGGACAAAAGGGTTATTGGTGCGCAATACGGGGTGTCGGATACCGAGGGCAGTTTTGACCTGACGCTTGATGACAGCAACCTTGGCGGCAGCAGCCTTGTTGCGGAGCGTTCCAGCCGGAAAATTAACGTGGCGTGCTTTAAGCTTTTGTCACTTATTCAGAAACATCAGTTGCAAAAGATTGATGCGCTGAAGATCGACATTGAGGGTGCGGAGGATAAGGCGCTTGTCCCCTTTCTTGCGGAAGCGCCGCGCAGTCTTTACCCCAAAATTCTTATCCTTGAAAATTCGCCGCAAGACTGGAAGCAGGATTTGCCCGCCGCTCTGGCAAAAGCCGGATACTCACATCAGAAAACCACGCGCATGAATCAGGTGTGGACGCTTTAAAAAATGAAAAAACCGTTATTGATTGTTTTCGGCGGTCTGCCGGGTTCGGGCAAGACGACGCTTGCACGCGCTCTTGCGGCGCACCTTCAGGGGGTTTACCTGAGAATTGATACGGTGGAGCAGGCCCTTAGAAACGTTGGGGCGATGAAAATAGGCCATGAGGGTTATCTGGCAGCCTATGCTGTCGCCGGTGACAATTTGCAGGCAGGCAATATCGTTATTGCAGATTCGGTTAATCCTATTCCGGTTACTCGCGATGCGTGGCGCGATGTTGCCCTGAAGCATGCTGCCAGACTTTTTGAAATCGAAGTAGTCTGTGCGGATCAGGCGGAACATAAAAGACGGGTTGAAATGCGCACAGCCGACATTGCCGAGCATAAAATGCCCACATGGCAGGATGTCTTGACCCGCGAATATCATCCGTGGAAAACGAAAAATATCACGGCGGATACGGCAGGAAAATCTACTGAAGAAGTTCTTGAAGATTTGATTCAGGAATTGGCTGCTTTTGCAGGCTAGACTGGCTTTGGCGGGCCGGGCGGCGCAACTTTGCCGATATGCTGTTCGATATCTTCCAGAAAAGGCATGCCTTCCTGCGCACCCATCCCGAGACATGATATCGCCGCGCCGACGCCGGCATAGTGCATGGCCTTGAGCCAGTCAAAACCCGCCTGCAGGCAGGCAGCAAAGACGCCGCTGAAGGTGTCGCCGGCGCCGGTTGAATCAACAGCTTCGACCGGCAGTGTGCGGACGACGTAAGTCTCGCCATCTTTCACGGCAACGGAGCCTTTTGACTCCAGCGTGATGATGCAGGCAAGATTTCCTGTCTGCGAGATAATCTTGGCTATCAGGCGCGGATCTGTTTCGGTGATGCCGAGGTTATGCGCCAGTTGATGGGCTTCAACTTCGTTGACGATAAGGTAGTCGACATTTTTAAGCCCTTCGCGCGTCATGTTGCCGGCGGGAGACGCATTCAGGATTGTCACTGCTTTTCCGGCGCGGGCGCGGGCGAGTACCGAAAAAGTTTCCTGCTGTGGAATTTCGAGCTGCGCGAGGATTATGTTTCTGGGTGTAAAGACTTCATCCGGTACCTGATCCGATGTGGCGTCAAGGTTTGCGCCCGGCGCGACAATGGAAAAGTTGTTGCCGCTGGTGTCGACGGCAATCATTGAATTTCCCGTCGGGTGTTCGGAGATGCCGATGCCGGAGGCCCATATGCTCTGGTTTTTGAGGTTATTGATGCAGCGTCGGCCGAATGAATCGTCGCCGACTTTGCCCACCACGGCCACTTTGGCGCCGCCACGTGCCGCTGCCACCGCCTGATTCGATCCTTTACCGCCCGGATGGCTCAGGTAGTCTGTCGTGCATAGAACAGTCTCGCCCGGTTTGGGGAAATGACCCACCGGCATTATCATGTCGATACCCAGAGACCCAAAGACGATAATCATGTGACGCCAGACACTCCCTCAGAACCTGTTTCAGCTTAATTCCAACCCATATAAAATACTACAGGCTTTAAAATGCATTAGCATTCCGTATATTATGGTTATATTTTAGCTGTTGCCTTTTATTGCCATCTATCGCGGAGAGGTGTAAACATAAATCGTAAAAATAAGGTGCTTTCCCCGAAGCGGCTATATACAATCTAAGGTAGTAAATAATGCGCACCCCTTCCAACAAAAATTCTTCCATGAGTTTCTACGAAACTTTCTTTGAAAAGCGCCTGGCCGACCTCCATAAAGAGGGGCGATACCGCGTTTTTGCCGATATCGAGAGGCAGGCGGGTTCTTTTCCGAAGGCGGTTTATCGTGATGCCGTAGGCAACACCCGTGAAATCACCATCTGGTGCAGCAATGACTATCTCGGCATGGGCCAGCACCCGAAAGTGATCGAAGCGACATGCGCGGCTGTGCGCACTTCCGGCGCCGGCGCGGGCGGCACGCGAAATATTTCCGGCACGACGCATTACCATGTGCAGCTTGAGAAAGAGCTGGCCGATCTGCATGGCAAGGCCGAGGCGCTGGTGTTTACTTCAGGTTATATTTCCAACGAAGCATCTTTGAGCACGATTGCGAAACTTTTGCCTGATTGCGTCATCTTCTCCGATGAGATGAATCATGCTTCGATGATACAGGGCATTAAAGGCAGCGGCTGCGAAAAATATATTTTCCGTCACAATGATCTGGAGCATCTGGAGTCTCTGCTCAACACCGTAGAGCGCTGCCGCCCTAAAGTCATTGCTTTCGAATCCGTCTACTCGATGGACGGGGACATTTCTCCTATCAGGGAAATCTGCGACCTGGCAGAAAAATACGGCGCACTCACTTATCTTGATGAAGTGCATGCTGTCGGTATGTATGGCCCGCGCGGTGGCGGCGTTGCCGAGGCGACAGGCCAGATGCACCGCGTCGACATCATTGAAGGAACACTTGGAAAAGCTTTCGGCGTGATGGGCGGTTATATCGCCAGCACCAAGGCGATCATCGATGTTGTGAGATCATATGCCTCCAGCTTTATTTTTACGACGGCGCTGCCGCCGGGATTACTGGCGGGTGCGCTGGCCAGTGTACGGCACTTGAAAACATCGCAGGTTGAGCGCGAACATCAGCAGGAGCGTGCAGTGACACTCAAGAAGTTGCTGATCGATAACGGATTGCCGGTGATGCCGTCTGTCAGCCATATTGTTCCGTTAATGGTAGGTGACGCACGGCTGTGTAAGCGCGCCGCCGACGAGCTTATGCTGTATCACAATATCTACGTGCAGCCGATCAATTACCCGACAGTACCGCGCGGCACGGAGCGCCTGCGCCTTACGCCATCGCCGTTGCATACAGATGAGGATATGAAGGCACTAGTCGAGGCGCTCTGCGATGTATGGGCAGACCTAAGCCTGGCACGCGCAGCCTGATCCAGCCCCCATGACGGCACTGCATACAGATAGAAAAAATATCCCTCCAGCGGTTCAAAGTTGCGTTTTAGCGATCGGCAATTTTGATGGAGTCCATCTGGGGCATCGTGCATTGATCCAGCAGGCCAAAGAGATTGCCGTTGCGGCAGGGGCCCCGCTCGGCGTTATTACCTTCGAGCCGCATCCGCGTCAGTTTTTTCAAACAGTGGCAAAACCGTTCCGTCTGACGTTGCCGCCGATGAAACAGCGGCTTCTGCAAGAGATGGGCGTCGACCATGTTTTTGTTCTGCCGTTTAATCGCGAGCTGTCATCGCTTACAGGGGAAGAGTTCATTGACAAAATACTGGTGCAGGATCTGAAAGCGCGTCACGTTGTCGTCGGCGAAAGCTTTGCTTTCGGCAAAGCGCGGTCAGGCAATGTGCAGACGCTGGAGAAAGCCAACGATAAATTTAAACTGACGATCGTTAAACCTGTCTTATCGCCGGAGGGAAAAAGATATTCTTCTTCGGCCATCCGCGACCTTTTGAGACAGGGGCAGTTTGAAGAAGCGAACAAACAGCTTGGCTGGTCGTGGCAGATTGAGTCGCCGGTCGTGAACGGCGACAAGCGCGGGCGCGAACTGGGCTATCCAACAGCCAACCAGAACGTGCCGGACTATGTGCGCATCCCGTATGGGATTTATGCTGTGCGTGTGCTGATAGAGGGGGAGACCTCTTGGCGTGAGGGTGTGGCCAATTTCGGTGTCCGCCCGATGTTCAAAATTGCCCAGCCGATTTTCGAGACGTTTATCTTTGATTTCTCTGCCGACATCTACGGGAAGAATATGCGCGTTCTGCCGGTCAGGCATTTGCGTCCAGAGCAGTCGTTTAGCGATATTGCGGCCCTGACAACCCAGATGAAAGAGGATTGCATCGACGCCAAGGCTGTGCTGAAATCCGTCCCAACGTTTATGTCATAAAAGGGCGCATCATGGAGATTAATTTCCATAGTGGAAAATACTTTCTTCTCGGGCTGACTGTCATTTTACTGGTTGTGTTTGCTGACCAGTACACAAAATGGCTGGTGATGGAGTCCCTGCTGCGCCCGAACGGGCCGGTCAATGCCGGATTTATCGACTGGTTTACCTCTTTGAAGAAAATAGGTTTTTTTGTTGACGAGCGCGAGCATTTTAAAAGCATAACGCTGTCACCATTCCTGAATCTGGTGATGGTATGGAACCAGGGCATCAGCTTCGGCATAGGGGATAGCCACTCGCCGCACATGCCGCTGGTCTTTATTGCCCTGTCTCTGGTAATTTCAATGGGTATGATATTCTGGCTGGCCCTGAATACGCAGAAGATCATCGGTATCGCTCTTGGCCTGATTATAGGCGGCGCTATCGGGAATGTTCTGGACCGGGTCCGGTTTGACGCTGTTGCTGATTTTATAGATGTTCACTACCAGCAATACCACTGGCCGGCTTTTAACGTTGCGGACAGCTGTATTGTTGCCGGGGCGGGGATCATTATTCTGGTGACAAGCTTCCCCTTTTCCCGTAGCAAAGAAGATATAATGAGGAAAGAATGACCAAGAACAAAAACAATCTCCTGCTCACAGGAACTTTTTTTGCCGCCATATTGGCGCTATCGGCATGCTCTGACGTCAAGCAGGAGATGGGCGTGGGCCGCAACTCGCCGGATGAATTCACTGTTGTACAACGAGCCCCGCTAACGCTGCCGCCGGAATACACACTGCGTCCGCCGATAGACCCGAGCGCTGCTCAGCCTGCTGAAGCTGCCGCCGCTCAAGCAAAAACCGCGCTGATGGGCAAGGATGCTGTCCCTGCGGTTGCGGGCGACGGCGAGAAAGCCCTGCTCAACAAGCTCGGCGTTGCGGCGGCTAATCCTGATATTCGCAAGCAGATTGATGAAGAGAACGGCTACATTGCTCTTAAAAACCAGTCTGTGGCGCAAAAGCTGATCTTCTGGAATGATGACGCCCCTTCGGCGGATAACATACCATCTTCTGTAGTGAATCCTCAGGCTGAGGCCGCACGCATCAAACAGAACCAGGCGGCGGGCAAGCCCATCAATGATGGCACAGTGCCGGTGATCGAGAAAAAATCAGGCACGCTCGACAAGATTTTTTAAGCCAGAAGAACTGGAAAAATGAAGTGGCAATATCACACAAGCTTAAAGTGGGAATTGTCGGGTATGGGTTTTCCACGGCGACTTTCCATGTGCCGCTGATTCTCGGTACGCCGGGGCTGGAGCTTGCGGCTATATACAGCCGCGATCCCGCCAAGGTTCGCGCGGTTTTGCCGCAGGGAGACACCTGCGGCACGCCGGAAGCATTGTTTGCTCGTCCTGATATTGACCTTGTCGTCATCCCCACGCCGAATGAAACGCATTACCCTCTTGCAGTAAAAGCGCTGGAAGCAGGAAAACATGTTGTTGTGGATAAACCTTTTACGCTGGATGTTAAAGAGGCGCGTGACCTGGTTGCGCGTGCGACGCGGGTTGAAAGAGTCCTCTCCGTATTTCACAATCGCCGCTGGGATGCCGATTTTCTGACCGTCAGGCAGTTACTCAATTCGAACATGCTGGGACGCCTTGCGCATTTTGAATCGCATTACGATCGTTATCGTCCAGCAGTGCCTGACCGGTGGCGGGAGACAGGCGCTCCGGGGAGCGGGCTTTGGTATGATCTTGGTGCGCATTTACTCGATCAGGCACTGCATTTGTTCGGGCTGCCGCAGACGATATCACTTGATCTTGCGCGGCAGCGCGAGGGTGCCCGTGCCGATGACTGGTTTCACGCTATTCTGCGGTACGATAATTTACGCGTGATACTGCATGCGAGCGTCCTTGTGCCGGATGCGGGGCCGCGTTTTGTGCTGCATGGCACGCAGGGCAGCTTCAAAAAATATGGACTGGACACACAGGAACAGGCTCTCAAGAACGGTGTAAAGCCCGGAAGCGCGGGTTGGGGGCATGATCCGTCTCCGGGGATTCTCACGCTATCTGGCGGAACCGGTCTTGCCACAAAAACTTATGAAGGTGTGCCGGGCGACTACACCCGATACTACGCAGGCCTTCGTGATGCGATACTTAAAGGGCAGCCTAACCCGGTGTCCGCCGATGAAGCGTTACAAGTCATGCGTTTGATAGAGCTTGGCCGCATAAGCGCAGATGAAGACCGCGTTGTTTCTGTCGGTAAAGATGCCTGATTAAGCGGAATGATCTATATAAAATATTTATAAATGGACATCAATCCGCCCGCCAGCAGGAATGTGAGCGGCAGCGTCAGCACCCATGCCCAGACGATATTGCCGACAATGCCCCAGCGCACGGCGGAGAGACGCTTGGTCGCGCCGACGCCCATGATGGCGGAGGAGATGACATGCGTCGTGCTGACGGGGATACCGAAATGCGATGCACCGCCAATGATGAGTGAGGATGTGATCTCTGCCGCGAAGCCCTGCGGCGGCTGCAGCTTGATCATCTTGCTGCTGAGCGTGCGGATAATGCGCCAGCCGCCCGTCATGGTGCCGAGGCCCATCGCGATGGAACAGGCCAGTTTGACCCAGAGCGGAACGATGAAGCTTGCGCCGGGATGCGCCAGTACGAGCGCCAGCGCGATAATGCCCATGGATTTTTGCGCATCGTTTAACCCGTGATTGATTGCAAGAAAGCCGGAAGAAAGAATTTGCAGGCGCCTGAAAAGTCTATTGATAAATGACGGATGCAGCCGGTAGATCATCCATGTCAGCACGACCATGATAATAAAACCGATGGTTATCCCCAATACAGGCGAGAAGAGCATCGGCAGCACAACTTTTTCCCACAAGGCGAGCCAGATAATGCCCCCATTGCCGTCAGAGGAAGAAAAAAATGTTGCACCCAGCAGTGAGCCGATCAGCGCGTGCGAGGAACTTGTCGGCAGACCTTTGTACCAGGTAATAAGATTCCAGATGATGGCCGCCATCAAGGAACATATAATGGTGTGTAGCGAAACGGCTGCTGTGTTGACCAGACCTTTGCCTATAGTGGCAGCGACTTGTGTCCCCAGCAGTGCGCCGGTGAAGTTAAGGATACCGGCATAAGCCACGGCAACAAACGGGTTGAGTGCGCGCGTGGAAATAACGGTCGCAATGGCATTGGCGGAGTCGTGAAATCCGTTGATAAAATCAAACACCAGCGCCAGTGCAACAATGACAACCAGCAGGATCAGGCTTGTCTCCATTTTTTAGCTGTATTTCAGAACGATTTGCAGCGCTACAGCAGCGGCGTTACGGTAGCTGTCGATAACTTTTTCCAGCATGTCGTAGATATCCTTGCGCAGCAGCAGGTCTTTTACCCCGCGTGTTTCCGTGAAAAGTTCTGCAAGAAGTTCCTGCAGGACATCGTCGCCTTTCTGCTCAAGGTCATGCAGCAGCGTCACTTTCTCCGTAACTTTTTTTGTGTTGTGCTTATGCAGCAGATCGCCGACAATATCTTCCATCGCGTTTGATTCATCGACGATTAAATTTACCTGTCTTGCAAAATCCGTCTGTGCGCCTACTAATCCATGCAGCTCCATNNGCGCGGCAGTTCGTGATCTCCTGATGCGCTTTCTTCCGTGCGGCAGCGTCGGTGCTTTCAACGTAACTTTTTAGGTGCCGGGCGCAGGCCCCGGCTTGCGCAGAGAGCGTGGACAGGTCGGTATAAAAATTATCCTGGCGCGGCAGCAGGCTGAAAGATTTCATGATGAGAGGTTCCTTGTTGCGAGCCACTATATCAGAAAGCGTCCTTCCGGCAAAAGCCGGAATCTCTCTGCTTATGTGGCACAAGATCCCGGCCTTGCGCCGGGATAACTGATTTATTATTAAACGATTGAAGCCGTCAGTTGATGAGATATTCCAGACGGCAATGGCCGATATCTGCCGGCGTGATCAGCTTCTTGTTGCCGACGCGCACCGAATGCAGCTTGCCGTCAATCTCGCGCGTCCAAAACATGAGAAAGCGCTGCAACTCGGGAAATTCAGGCGCCAGATCGTATTGCTGCCAAAGGAAGGTTTGAAGAAGCATGGGGTGGTCGGGTAAATGGTAAAGGATTTCTGCCGTCGTCAGGCGGTAGTCTTTCAGTTGCAGAATTAAATTTGCCATATTCTTAAACTCCTGTTTCGAATTTGGCGGTACCACTTAAAGGAAGTAACAATCCTCTACTTCTATTTAATCATATCTTATCAAATCCGTGTTAAAAAACTTTGAAATCAAGACGTTAGCGCTCTTTTAACGAGAGTGCCAAATAGCTTGGAACTATTTGAATTATCTTGAAAAACTTATCAACAGGGCCTAGATATCTAGCACTTACTGCGGGAGAGTGCTAATTGACCGATTCTCCCCCGCGTCAACATCATCAGAAGGGAGCTACCTATGAAATTCAAACCACTCCATGACCGCGTTCTGCTGCGTCGCCTCGAAAGCGAAAGCAAAACATCCGGCGGCATCATCATCCCCGATACCGCAAAAGAAAAGCCCGCTCAGGCTGAAGTCGTTGCCATCGGCACCGGCGTCCGCGACGAGCACGGCAAACTGCAGCCCCTCGCTGTATCTGTCGGCGATCTCGTCCTGTTCTCCAAATGGTCAGGCTCTGAAGTGAACCTGGACGGCGAAGAACTCCTGGTCGTGAAAGAATCCGACATCATGGGCGTTCTTGAAGGCAAAAAAGCTAAAAAAGCCGCTTAAGGCTATTTAGCAAAAAGCTAAACTGCCTCCGCACTATTAACTCTTAAAAAGGAAAATAAAACATGTCAGCTAAAGAAGTAAAATTCAGCGCAGACGCCCGTCAAAAAATGCTCAAGGGCGTTGATATTCTGGCGAACGCAGTCAAAGAAACGCTCGGCCCGAAAGGCCGTAACGTTGTGATCTCGAAGAGCTACGGAGCTCCCAGCATCACCAAGGACGGTGTCACGGTCGCGAAGGAAATCGAAC
>PLXM01000054.1 GCA_003153235.1 Rhodospirillales bacterium | reverse complement strand
GCCAGCGCTTCCGCCGTCGCCCAGTCGAACCCCTCGCCGGTCTCAAACATCTTCTTCTTGGCGTCCAGCTGGCGGATGATCTTGGGGTTAAGATCGAAGTCGGACGGATATGACGTGATCGCCTGGCCGATCTTCTGCACCATATCCTGTGCGATCGGAGTATCGCCGCGACGCTCGTCACTGGTGGCGACCTTAAGTCCAACCCACTTACCTTCCAGCATATCAACCTGATTGGATTTATAATTTTTGGCGGCGTTAAATTCCTGCTCAAGATGAGCGTACCAGTCTTTCGACATTTTCTCGGCTTCTTCCGCCGTCACGACGCCCTCACCGGCGAGTTGCCGTGCATAGATTTCGCGCACCGTAGGCTTTTCACTGATGACCTTGTACATGCGCGGCTGCGTAAACGCCGGTTCGTCCGACTCGTTATGCCCGCGGCGGCGGTAGCAGATGATATCGACAAACACATCCTTCTTGAATTCCTGACGGAACATCGCCGCCAGATTACAGACGTGGATCACCGCTTCAAGATCATCGCCATTCACATGGAACACCGGCGCCTGAACGATAGCCGCAATATCCGTGCAGTAATTGCCCGAGCGGCCAAAAGCCGGCGCTGTTGTAAATCCGATCTGATTGTTGATGACAACGTGCATCGTGCCGCCGACGCGGTAACCCGGCAGCTCCGACATCATCAGCAGTTCCGGCACGATCCCCTGCCCGGCCAGCGCCGCATCACCATGGATCAGAAGCGCCATGACTTCGCTGCGATCTTTGTCACCTATCATTTCCTGCTTGGCGCGGACTTTTCCGGCAACGACAGGATCGACGAATTCAAGGTGCGACGGGTTGGACGCCATGGAGACATGCACCGTTTTGCCCCCGAACTCGCGGTCGTTCGACACGCCAAGGTGATATTTCACGTCGCCCGAGCCATGCACCTCATCCGGCTTCGACGGCGCGCCTGAAAAGATAGAGAAGAGATAAGTAAATGATTGCCCCAGCACATTGGTCAGGATGTTCAGGCGTCCGCGGTGCGCCATGCCGATAGAAACTTCATTGACGCCCAGCGCGGCGGCTTTCGTGATCAGCGCCTCGATTGCGGGGACGATTGCCTCGCCGCCCTCTGCGCCAAAACGCTTGATGCTGGCGTATTTTGTCTGCGCAAAAATCTCGAACCCGTCCGCGCGCGTGAGCTGCTGCAGCAGGTCTTTCTTTTCCGCCGGGGAGAATGACGGATGGTTGCGAGATTGCTCGACATACTTCATCATCCAGTCCCGCTGCGCGGTATCCTGAATGTGCATGTATTCAACGCCGATCTTGCCGCAGTATGTCTCCTGCAGCTGAGCCATGATCTGGCGCAACGTCGCACTTTCCAGGCCCATCGCCATCTTGCCTAATGAGATGACACGGTCAAAGTCCGCATCGGAAAAGCCATAGGTCTTCGGGTCAAGATCCGGATGGTATTGCTTCTCGGCAAGACCCAACGGATCGAGATCGCAGAGCAGATGCCCGCGTGTCTGGTAGGCGCGTATGAGCGACAGCGCGCGAAGGGAATCATTCACCGATGCAGCTGATGCCGCTGGAGCTGCAGCGGGTGCGGGTTTACCTTCTTTTTTAACAGCGGGCTTCTCTTCATTCGAAACGGTTGACAGCACAGCCGCAATTTTTTCAGCTGACGGACGCCAGCTTGCGCCGCGCAACTCGGCAATAATCGCCTTTCCGTCATCGCCAAGATTGCTGAACAACGTCGCCCAGCTTTTATCGACTGAAGACGGGTTCTGCTGATACTTTGCGTAGAGATCAGCAAGATAACTAGGGTTGGCGGCTGAAAGAAAGCTCAGCGTTTCGGTGTTTGACATTTTTTAGCGTCCTGTTTCCATTGAGAGTAAGGTATTTTCGAGAGTGAAGCGTTGGCATAGCGCCCGTCGTGCGAGACTTCGGCGCCAGCCCAGGGAGGCAGCGTGACGGGATGATCTGCCGAAGGCAATTCCACTTCGGCCACAATCAGCCCCGCATTTGCGCCCTTGAATTCATCAACTTCCCATGTCAGCCCCGCAAAGGGGATTTTGTAGCGAGTCTTCTCTACTTTGGTTCCATGGCAGAGGGTGTCGAGCATCTGCTGCGCATCGGCCTTGGGAATTTTGTATTCGAATTCGCTGCGGCTGATGCCGCTGGCATCGGGCGCACCCTTGATGGTGATAAAGCCTTCTTCGCCCGCAATACGCACACGCACCGTGCGGTCTTTTTCAGTGGAGATATAACCTTGAACGTAAAGCGTGCCCTTGGCGTTTTTGCGCCATTCGCCGGAAACAACCAGAAATTTACGCTCTGTCTCCGTGCCCATTATTAAGCCGCTTTCATCGCCTTCATCATCGCTTCACCAAGACCTGCCGGACTTTCGGCAACAACAAAACCGGCCGCTTTCATGGCCGCGACCTTGTCTTTCGCCGCCCCCTTGCCGCCGGCGATAATCGCGCCCGCATGACCCATGCGGCGGCCCGGAGGCGCCGTAACGCCCGCAATAAAGCCCGCGATAGGTTTTTTGATTTTGCTGTTCTTGTAGAATTCCGCCGCATCTTCTTCAGCAGAACCACCGATCTCGCCGATCATCAGGATGCCTTCGGTCTCGGGATCTTTCAGGAACATGTCGATCGCATCGATAAAGTTTGTGCCATTGACGGGGTCGCCGCCAATGCCGATACAGGTTGTCTGACCGAGACCGTTCGCCGTTGTTTGCGCGACCGCTTCATAGGTGAGCGTGCCTGAACGCGAAACGATACCGATCTTGCCGCGCTTGTGGATATGCCCAGGCATGATGCCGATCTTGCACTCGCCCGGCGTAATCACGCCCGGACAGTTGGGACCGATCAGGCGCGTCTTTGAACCCTGAAGTTTGCGCTTCACTTTCACCATGTCGAGCACCGGAATGCCTTCGGTGATGCAGATGACAAGCTCAAGGCCCGCGTCAATCGCCTCAAGTATCGCATCCGCCGCGAAGGGAGGCGGAACGTAGATCACGCTGGCGTTAGCGCCAGTGTCATTGACCGCCTGCTGAACTGTATTGAAAACAGGCAGATCAAGATGCTTCGTGCCGCCCTTGCCGGGAGTAACGCCGCCGACCATCTTGGTGCCGTAAGCCACCGCCTGCTCGGAGTGGAACGTGCCCTGCGCGCCGGTAAAGCCCTGACAGATTACTTTGGTATTTTTATTGACGAGAACAGCCATGAATTTATCTCCTGATTAAAACCTTAAGGTTTCGCCGGTGACGCAGATGGTGCCGATGAGGGTGTCGCTGCTGGAACAGAGCCATTCGTCTGCCCCATTTTCTGCAGATGGTTCATAAGACTCAGCCTGACCTGCATCTGGATAGCAGGCATGACTTCCGACATATAAGCCGGCATTTTCTGCACGATGGACTGGCCAGTGGGCGAGCCGTAAAACTGCGACAGCATCTTCAGTTCATCCAGATTGAAAATCTTGACCATCGCGTCAAGAGAAGTCTTGTTCAGCGCCGCAATATCAATGGACGACTTGACCTCGGCTATGTCCGCTGCTGACAGGTGGAGCTGCTGGTTATTCGCCAGGCTGTCCATCATCTGATCGACCATCTTCTGCGGTGAAACCGTCTGCAGGTAGGTCTTTGCCGCTTCCACGCGCGCGTTATAGTCCGCATCATGCTGTGGTGCAGCCTGAGTTTGCGCTTTTGGCTGAGCCGGAGCCGTTGCCGGTATCGGAGCTGACGTTTGCGCTTGCATTTGCGTTTGCGCTTGCGCTTGCGCTTGCTGCGTCAACGCCATAAGCGCCACAGCCGCAGTAAGGATTATTTTCTTCATGTTTTTCCTTTGAATGTCCACGTTAAGCAGCTTCCGCCTTGACTGCGCCGACGACCTTCTGCGCGGCATCGGCCAGATTGTCGGCCGCGATGATATTAAGACCGGATTTCTTCAAGATATCCTTGCCCTGGGCGACATTCGTGCCCTCGAGGCGGACGACTAGCGGCATCGTCAGCCCCAGCTCACGCGCGGCGGTGATCACACCTTCTGCGATGATGTCGCAGCGCATGATGCCGCCAAAGATGTTGACAAGGATGCCTTCGACGTTCGGATCGGACAGAATGATGCGGAAGGCTTCCGCCACGCGTTCTTTTGTCGCGCCGCCGCCTACATCAAGGAAGTTCGCCGGATCGCCGCCGTAAAGCTTGATGATATCCATCGTCGCC
>PLXM01000148.1 GCA_003153235.1 Rhodospirillales bacterium | reverse complement strand
CGTCGTTGATGCCATCGCCCGCCATGGCGACCTTGCGGCGCTTGGCTTGCAACTCGCTGATAATCGCGCCTTTGCGTTCCGGCGTGACACCGGCCTCAAGCTCGGTGATGACGAGTTTCCGCGCAACGGCTTCGGCGGTTGTCTGGTTGTCGCCCGTGAGCATGATAATCCGCAGGCCGGATTCTTTCAATAAACGCAGGGCTTCCGGCGTTGTTTCCTTGATGGGGTCGGCAACGGCGAGAAATCCGGCGGCCCGACCGTCGATGCCGATGAACATGACAGTCTGGCCTTTCTGGCGCAGCGCATCAGCCTTATCCTGCAGCGTATCGGCGGGGATCGAGAGTGATTTCAGGAACACAATATTGCCGAGAGCAACGTGGCGGCCTTCGACGATGCCCATGACGCCCTTGCCGGTTAGTGACTGAAAGTCTTTCACGGGGGCAAGCGCGATTTTCTTGTCCGCCGCGCCGCGCACAAAATTTTCTGTCGCGCCGCGCACGATAGCGGTTGCAAGAGGATGCTCGCTGCCGCGCTCAAGGCTGGCCGCCAACCGCAATACGGTCGCTTCATCAAAGCCGCTGGCGGTGACGATGGAAACGAGTTTCGGCTTACCTTCCGTCAGCGTGCCGGTTTTGTCGATCACCAGCGTATCCACCTTTTCAAGCGTTTCAATTGCTTCGGCGTTTTTAATCAGTATTCCGGCGCGTGCGCCGCGACCCGTTCCCGCCATGATCGACATCGGCGTGGCGAGGCCGAGGGCACAGGGGCAGGCGATAATCAGCACAGCGACGGCATTGACAAGCGCATGGGCGATTTTTGGCTCCGGCCCGTAAAACAACCAGACAACGGCTGTCGCAAGGGCAATCAGCACGACTGCGGGCACAAACCAGCCCGCCACAATATCCGCCAGACGCTGGATGGGTGCGCGGCTGCGCTGCGCTTTCGAGACCATATCGACGATCTGTGCCAGCATCGTTTCCGCGCCGACGCGCTCGGCACGCATGACGAAGGAGCCTGTGCCATTGATGGTCGCGCCAATCACTTTATCGCCGGAAGTTTTTTCAACCGGCATAGGTTCGCCTGTGAGCATGGATTGGTCGATAGCACTAGAGCCTTCGATAATCACGCCGTCGACCGGCACTTTTTCGCCGGGGCGCACGCGGAGAAGATCGCCTTTCTGTACTTCCGCGAGAGGAGTATCGGCTTCGCTGCCGTCGGCGTGGATGATATGCGCCGTTTTGGGCGCGAGGTCGAGCAGGGCGCGCATGGCTTTGCCGGTCTGGGCGCGGGCCTTGAGTTCCAGCACCTGCCCCAGCAATACCAGTGTGGTGATAACGGCGGCTGACTCGAAGTAAACATCCTTCTGTCCCTGCGCTGTAATGGCAAGGCTGTATATGTAAGAGGCGCCTGTGCCGAGAGCAATCAGCGTAAACATATTGAGGTTTTTGCTGATAACGGAATCCCATCCGCGCACAAAAAACGGCCAGCCGCCCCAAAGAACGACAGGTGTGGCGAGCGCAAGCTGAAGCCATGGAGATGACATATGCATACCCATCGTCATATACAACAGCGGCAACGTCAGGAGAGCGGAGGCCAAAAAGCGCCGTATCATGTCCTTCAGTTCAGTGTCAGGCGCATCGTCGAGCGTGACCGTTTCCGGTTCCAGTGCCATACCGCATTTCGGGCAGGAGCCGGGGCCTTGCTGGCGCACATCAGGGTGCATCGGGCAGGTGTAAATGGCATTAGCATCGTGGGAGGCGGGCGCGGCTGCTGTGTGATGGCAGCAGGCTTTAGGCTCTTCCATAGGCATTCACTTGTTGGAGTAAAGCCTCTTTTTCTGCATTGCTTAAAAAGCTTGCTGCAACGCTGTTGCGGGCGAGGGTCAGGAGATTCTCTTTCGTCAGGCTGAGCGCATTTGAAACGGCTTTATAGTTGTCATTCATGTAGCCGCCGAAATAGGCAGGGTCATCTGAGTTAACGCACGCCTTCAGTCCGAGTTCCAACATTTTCTTCAGCGGGTGGTCGCGCATATCCTTGACCACGCAGAGCTTAAGGTTGCTGAGGGGGCAGACGGTGAGCGCCATACCGTCCCTGACGAGCCGCGCGACAAGCTTCTCATCTTCCAGCGAGCGGTTGCCGTGGTCGATGCGGTTGACTTTCAGTTTATCAAGCGCTTCCCATACATATTCCGGTGGGCCTTCTTCGCCGGCATGGGCGACGATCAGGAAACCGGCCGCACGGGCCTTGGCAAAGACGCGCTCGAATTTAGAGGGAGGAAAGCCTTTCTCGGAACTGTCGAGCCCGACGCCGATGATACGGTCTTTGTAAGGCAGGGCTTGTTCCAGCGTTTTGAATGCATCCTCTTCGCTGAGGTGGCGGAGAAAACACATAATCACCTTTGAGGAAATGCCCAGCTTCTTTTTTCCATCATCCAGTGCGCGGGTGATGCCGTTCAGAACGGTCTCGAACTTAACCCCGCGTTCGGTATGGCCCTGTGGGTCAAAGAAAATTTCCGTGTGAATCACATGGTTAGAGGCACATCTTTCAATGTAAGCCCAGGTCAGGTCGTAAAAATCCTGTTCTGTCAGGAGAACGCCCATTCCTTGATAGTAAATATTAAGAAAATCCTGTAAATTACTAAAATTATATGCTTTTCTAACTTCTTCAATGGATTTGAAAGGCAAGTTGACTTTATTACGCTGCGCCAAGGAAAACATAAGCTCAGGCTCCAGACTTCCTTCGATGTGGAGGTGGAGTTCAACCTTGGGCAGGCCTTCGATAAAGGAGTCGATTTCTGTCATGGGTAAATTTATAACAGGTTAAACGCGGTAGACAAGGGAGGCATATTTCCCGTATTATGAAGACCATGTCAGAAACGATAAAATTCATACTCAACAATGAGCTGCGGGAAGTTTCTCACCTGCCGCCAACCACGACCATCCTGCAATTCCTGCGGCTGCAGGAACGTCTGACGGGGACAAAGGAAGGCTGCGCCGAAGGCGATTGCGGCGCCTGTACCGTGATTGTCGGCAAGCTTGAGGGGGATGCGGTGAACTATGAGGCGATCAATGCCTGCATCGTCTTCCTGCCGACGCTAGACGGAGGGCACCTGATTACAGTCGAGCATCTGGGCATGAACCCGGTGCAGAAGGCGATGGTTTCCTGCCACGGTTCGCAATGCGGTTTCTGTACGCCCGGCTTTGTGATGTCGCTGACGGCGCTGATGCACAACAAAGACAACGCGACCGATGAAAATATTCAGGATTCTATTGCCGGTAATCTCTGCCGCTGCACGGGTTATCGCCCCATTCTGGATGCGGCGCGGCTGGCGAACAAGGCGAAAGAACGCCATCTTTCAACCGATCTGAAAACGCTCAGGACATTGCAGCGCCAAAAGATGTTCAGCTATGAGCATGGCGGGCAAAAATTCTTTTCGCCGCGCACGGCTGAAGAACTTGCGGATGTTCTGGCGCAATATCCAGCCGCTACATTGCTGGCAGGCGGCACGGATGTCGGCCTGTGGGTAACAAAACATCACCGAACGCTGGAGACTGTTATTTACACCGGCAATGTCAGCGCCCTGCAGCAGATCACTAAAACGGCAGCAGGGCTGGAGATCGGCGGTGCTGTGAGCTATTCTCATGCCTTTGACAGCCTTGCCGGTTATGACGAGAGTCTGGAAGAATTGCTGCGCCGCTTTGCTTCGACGCAGATCCGCAATCTCGGCACCGTCGGCGGTAATATCGCCAACGGCTCGCCCATCGGTGACGGCCCGCCGCCGTTGATCGCATTGGGCGCAAAGCTTGTGCTGCGTTCAAAGGCTGGTACACGGACTTTGCCTCTCGAGGATTATTTTCTGGCCTATCAGAAGCAGGACAGAAAGTCCGGCGAATTTGTTGAAAAAGTTCTTGTGCCTGCGAAGCCGGAGAATGTGCTGTTCAAAGCCTACAAGATATCCAAGCGGTTTGATCAGGATATCTCGGCTGTTTGCGGCGCTTTTGCGCTGACGATGAAGGATGATAAAATTGAATCTGCACGGATCGCTTTTGGTGGCATGGCGGCGACCCCAAAACGTGCTGCTGCTGCCGAAAAAGCGCTGAATGGCAAGACGTGGAACGAGGCCTCGGCGCGGGCGGCGATGTCTGCGTTAAGCGAAGACTTCAAGCCGCTGACAGATATGCGCGCCACGGCGGAATACCGCATGCAGGTCGCGCAAAATCTACTCTACCGTTTCTATCTCGAAACGACGGAGCCGAAAACCGAAACAAGGGTTTATAACTATGTCGAAGTCTGAGAGCGGATTTGTAGCTGTGGCAATGGCGGGTGTACTGGGCGAAGCCCTGCCGCACGACAGCGCGGCGCTGCACGTTTCCGGCACAGCGACCTATACGGATGATATTCTGGAGCCAGCGGGATGCCTGCAGGCCTACATTTTACAAAGCCCGCATGCCCATGCGCTGATTAAAAGCATTGATACTTCTGCTTGCCGTATCCCCGGCGTGCATGCGGTGATGACGGCGAAGGACATTCCGGGCATCAATGAAGTCGCGCCTGTTTTTACAGGGGACCCTGTTTTTGCGGAGAAAGAAGTCTTGTTTGCGGGACAGTCTGTGCTAGCTGTTGCGGCGGATACAATCGAGATTGCCCGCGCGGCGGCNNGTGCATACTGCGCTGCGCGAGAAATCGTTTGTTGGTGACCCCTACACGATGCAGATCGGCGATGCCGCTGCCGGAATCAAGGATTCCCGCCATGTGCTGTCTGGGACGATGGAGATTGGAGGGCAGGATCATTTTTATCTGGAGGGGCAGGTCGCTATGGCGACACCGCTGGAGAATGGTGAGATGCACTGCTGGTCGTCTACGCAGCACCCGACAGAAGTGCAGCACCTGATCGCCAAGGTGCTGGCCATTCCCGACCATTCTGTAACCGTCGATGTGCGGCGCATGGNNGCGCCGCGCATGGGCGGCGGGTTTGGCGGCAAGGAAAGTCAGGCATCTCTTTTCGCCTGCGTCGCCGCGCTGCTGGCGCGGAAATCAAACCGTCCGGTAAAAGTGCGCCTCGACCGCGACGACGACATGATCATGACCGGCAAGCGGCATGATTTTCATGTCAGCTACAAAGTCGGTTTTGACGATAACGGGGTGATTGGCGGCATCGAGATCACGCATCTGGTCAATTGCGGCTACTCGGCGGATTTATCCAATGCGATTGCTGACCGCGCCATGTTCCATTCGGATAATACATACTTCCTCGGCAATGCGCTGATCACCAGTTACCGCTGCAAGACGCATAAAGTTTCCAATACGGCTTTCCGCGGTTTCGGCGGTCCGCAGGGGCTGTTACTGATCGAGTATATTATGGACGAAATCGCCCGCGAGCTTGGCAAGGAGCCGCTTGATGTGCGCAAGGCTAATCTTTACGACCCGAAAGGCAAGCTCGGTAAACGCTGCACGACACATTATCACATGACCGTCGAGGATAGCATCACGCACGAAATTTTTGCGCAGCTGGAAAAGACTGGCGACTATGCCAAACGTGTGCAGGAAGTAAAAGCTTTCAATGCCAAAAGCAAAATCCTCAAAAGGGGTATTGCGCTCACGCCGGTCAAGTTCGGCATCAGCTTTACGCTGACAATGCTCAATCAGGCAGGCGCGCTGGTGCATGTCTATAAAGACGGCAGCGTACAGGTTAATCATGGCGGCACAGAGATGGGGCAGGGGCTGCATACGAAAATATGTCAGGTGGTGGCGGATGAATTCGGCATCGGCCTCGACCGCGTCAAAATCACCGCGACAAGCACTGGGAAAGTGCCGAATACGTCGGCGACGGCAGCAAGCAGCGGTTCGGACATGAACGGCAAGGCGGCACAGGCGGCGGCGCGGACGATAAAAGAGAGATTAACGGCGTTTGCTGCCGGACGCCAGATGCCGTGGAAGGAACTTGTTCAGCAAGCTTATGCCAGCCGGATTTCGCTCTCCTCGACGGGATTTTATGCGACGCCAAAGATCAGCTGGGACAGGCCGGCGGCAAAGGGACGTCCGTTCTTCTACTTTGCTTACGGCGCAGCGAT
Source organism: Rhodospirillales bacterium (assembly GCA_003153235.1). Lineage (GTDB taxonomy): Bacteria > Pseudomonadota > Alphaproteobacteria > Micavibrionales > UBA2020 > PALSA-926. The sequence goes on along the minus strand of PLXM01000148.1, from coordinate 603 downwards.
TGCGGAAGTGATCGTCGATACGCTGACGGGTGAATATAATATTCTGCGCACGGATATTCTGCATGATGTCGGGCGCTCGATCAATCCGGCCATCGATATCGGCCAGATCGAGGGCGGCTTTGTGCAGGGGGCTGGTTGGCTGACATCTGAAGAATTGTGGTGGAACGACAAGGGCATTCTCAAAACCCATGCGCCGAGCACATATAAGATTCCCACAGGCCGGGATATGCCGAAGGATTTCCGGGTCGCGCTTTATGAGGGCGAAAATCAGGAGGATACGATTTACCGGTCCAAAGCTGTCGGCGAGCCGCCATTGATGCTGGGTACATCGGTGTTTCTGGCGATCAAGGATGCGATTGCCTCTGTCAAACCCAGACCGCATCTGAATGCGCCCGCAACCCCGGAAGAAGTTTTAAAAGCGGTGATGCGATGATATTTGACTGGCTAACAGCACTAGCGGATATGCGGGACAAGGATATTCCCTGCGTGTTGATTACCGTGACGGAAGCCAAAGGCTCCACGCCGCGTGAGGCGGGCACGAAGATGGTGGTGACAGCAGACAAGCAGTTCGGCACCATCGGCGGCGGCAATCTGGAGTTTGAA
>PLXM01000047.1 GCA_003153235.1 Rhodospirillales bacterium | reverse complement strand
GTGGCTAAAAGTATGTTTATAACCGATCCTTCGAGCCCAATGATTAGTGTTGTAATACCGACTTATAATCGTGCTGATGCTGTTGTTAAGGCAGTTGAGACAATAAGACATCAGACGCATCAAAATCTTGAAATCATAGTTGTGAATGATGGCTCGGTAGATGGCACCTCCGAGAAACTGAAGAAACTTCAAGAGACAGAGCCGCGCCTGCGCGTCATAGAACAGAAAAATCAGGGTGTAAGCGTTGCCCGCAACCGTGGTATTGATGAAGCCAGGGGGAAGTATATAGCCCTGCTCGATGATGACGACCTTGCAATGCCGCGGCGTCTCGAATTACAGCTTAAAGAGCTTCAGCGGGTTCCTGAAGGTGAGCCGGTTCTTTGTATAGCAAATATGAAATTTATAAATAAGGGCGGCGAGAGCAAGGCACAGAATTATCCTGATAAAATCACGGCTGATACAATATACGCGAATGATACCTTTATCCCGCCAACATGCTGGTTTGCCTCCAAAAAGACATTCACTGAGCTAGGCGGTTTTGATGTAACTATGCGCTCTGCCGAAGATTTTGATTTTTTGCTCCGTTTCGCAAAAGCCTGGAAAATTTGTTTGTGCCAGAGAGCCGCTTCTAAAGTATTTCATGCCGGAGAAGGGCAAAATCTATTCCGGACATGCAGAATGTATACAGCGCCTTCTGACTGATCATGGCGATGTACTACATGGACCGGCGATTAAACACTTACAGGGCGAGATTGATCGGGCTAATAATTCCTTACGGGAACTGGGTCCCCTACTTAAGGAAGTGCCGCCTTTAACTGAACAACGTCGGCCACGGTCGCATCATAAACCAGTTGCCTCTCCAAAATTTACAAAGCTAAATTAACCGAACTCGCAGGCATGTACGATCATTGACGATGGTGTGAGGAAAAACGACTTTTTGCTGCTCTGCGTCCAGACGAAGCTACTTTACTGAGGGGCTAAAGTATGAATGTACCACCTTATCCCCTACCGCTATGCCCAGCGTCTTCGCCCGCCCGCCGTTGAGTTCAAGCACGCCACTGACAGGCACTTCCGAGCTGATGCCCGTCAGAGATTTTGGAACGGCATTTTCATGGATTGTTTTGATTGTGCCATCGGGAGCGATGAACAGCATGTCAAGCGGGATCAGCGTATTTTTCATCCAGAAACTTGTGGGGGCTGTTTGCTCCATCTCGAAAAGCATTCCATGGTCAGGGGCCATATGATCGCGGAACATCAGGCCGACTTCCCTATCAACATTCGTAGCAGCGATTTCCACTTCAAAGTTGTGCTTTGTGCCATCTTTGCTGACGATCACCAGTTTGTCGACATGCGCATCGGCATGTGCGTTCTTTGTAAAATATGTAGTGCCTGCTAAAACCATCAAACTCACCATTACAACATTCATTAAAATCTGTGGTATTTTTATTTTCATGAGACCTCCGGTATAGCCTGCGATATTCTTCCGCCAAGGCGGAAGGGTTCAATACGTGTACAAAGTCCTGTGCCTGGATCGATATCAACCATCGTGCCACAGAGTGTTACCGGGCCTTCCGCAGGGCGAAGCTTCTCGCCGGGCATTTTACGGATCCATCTGTTCACAGCCAGAGTCGCATCCATGCCGATCACGCTGTCAAAGCTGCCGCACATGCCGGCATCTGTCTGGTATCCCGTGCCTTTCGGCAGGATTTGTGCATCTGCTGTCGGGATATGCGTATGCGTGCCGACGACAAATGAGGCGCGTCCATCAACGTATTGCGCCATGCCCATTTTCTCGCTGCAGGCTTCAGCGTGCATATCAATAACAATAGCATTCACGCCCTTTCCAAGTTGGTAGGTCCTGCAAATCTTGTCAACGGCTGCAAAAGGGTCATCCATCGCATCCATGAACAATCGTCCCATCACGTTCACAACAAGAATTTTATGGCCATGGGCGGTCTGGATGGTATAGGTCCCCTTACCCGGTGCGCCTTCAGGGTAGTTAATGGGACGCAGCAGTTTTGGGTCATTCATGATGTAAGGGATAATTTCCCGCTGGTCCCAGATATGATTGCCGGTGGTGATGCAGTCTACTCCGACTTTGTACAGGTCATCACAGATCTGGGCGGTGATACCGAAGCCGTTCGCCGCATTCTCGCCGTTCACGATGACTGCATCGAGCTTGTATTTTTTGCGTAAGTCCGGGAGCCGCGCGATGATCTCATCCCGCGCATTACGCCCGATAATGTCGCCTAGAAAAAGCAGCTTCATTTATATATGTTCCTGTCCGTTATGATCATGTCTATTTTAACGTCATTCTCTCCTTTAGGGATCTCCCCATACATCTGCATCTCGTAAGCAAGGCCAATGGTTCGCACGGATTTCTGCTTTTTTAAGCGGGCAATCGTCCTGTCGTAAAAGCCCGCACCATAGCCGAGGCGATGCCCTTTTGTATCAAAAGCCAGCAGCGGCACAAGCATAATGTCCGGTATAAGCGTCGCGCTGCCTGTAGCGGGTTCATGAATGCCAAGTTTGCCCGTTACCATCTTGGTCTTTTCATCCCAATGACGAAACAGCAATGGTGCGGATTCGCTTGCAACGTGCGGCAGGGCGCAGCGATGCCCTTTGCCTAAGAGCTCCCGCAGAATAAGCATGACGTCGACTTCGGCCTTGATGGGCCAATAGCCTGCCACGATCGCATTGTTCGTCATCTGTACATTCTTAAAGAAAGCCTCGAAAATAGCTTGCGAGGCGTTAGCCCGGTCATTGGGAAGCATTTGCAGCCGCCGTTCCAGAAACGACTGACGCAGAGCTGACTTTGTAGGAGGATGAAGTGTCACTTAATTTTTCTCTAAAAAGTAGATCATTGGAAGGCTGCCACATGAGCCGTCGACGGGGTTATCCGCTAGGCCCTGTAAACAGGTGGGCGCCATGTAATCAGACCACGGCCTGATCAGCGACAGCTCCCATTCTAACGATCATCGGCCTCTGGGACAGTGCTGTCTTCTCGCACTCCGCAGCAGCCTTCCGGAAATTAATATAGGCGTTTATTGCAGATTTATCAATGACTCTTAGGAGGTCTGCAGCACGCGGCTGGCAACCCCTTCAATTCTCTTGGTTATCTGCTCCAGAACCTTGAGGACGGCCTGTTCCTCTTCCCTGCTGACGGCAGAAACCACAGGTGCTGGCACAGCCACCTGTGCAGCAGCGGCAGCACCACGGGAAGCACGTGGAGATGGTGCCACGGTCGCAGGGGCTAATCCTTCACGTGCATCAAACAGCTCGTCAGCCAATACCAGGGATGTCAGAACCATCAGGTGCGCATCGTTGTATGCAGCGCCGGAACGTGAAATCAGTTGCAGACGCTGGTCAATGTAAGATGCCAGATCAACAATGCGCCCCTCCTGCCCGCTATCGCAGGATATATCATAGGAACGACCGTTAATGTAAATTGTTACTTCAGCCACAGTTTTATTCCTCCGTTAAAAGCATTTCGAGACGGTTGATCGTTTGGTCGAGCTTGGCGGCGATCTTGCGATTCACTTCACGCTCATTGCGTGTGCTTAAATCAAGCTGCGGCTCTTCTTTATGCTTTTTGACAACCTGCAAACGCTTCTCAACCGCTGTTTCAAGTTGTCCCAAGGCCTTATCCAGATTGTCGAGGGCTGGTCTTAATGAAGATTTCATGACGAATCCTTATTTACTTCGATGGACTGTTTTTTTGTAATGATCTCAGCATAAAATTCCTGAAGCCTCACGTCAATTGATATAAAAGCTTTGGATCACATTGATGATGAGCCTGTGGATAAAATTTGCCCCAATAGAGGCCTTAAAAGTTTTCCACAGAGGCTATGTGCGGTATAAAAAGTAGTCCAGATAACTGGTATCCTTAAGGCACAATAAGAAAGCAAAGTAACTTATTGTATTTAATAACATTATTGTTTTTGATCTTAAATGGGCCTTCCGCAGGCTTTTACTTTTATGCAGGTCATGCATTAAAATGGCTATTATGACCGAGATAAATTTAAAAGAGTTGCTTCCTGAAGTCGAGAGAATCGCGCGTCTGGCAGGCGCTGAAGTCATGAAACATTATGCGGGTACCCGCATTTACACTAAGGATGATGGCAGCAAAGTGACAGATGCAGACCTTGCCTCTGAGACTGTTATCCTCCCTGCTCTCGCCCGGCTTACACCGCGTATTCCTATTGTTTCTGAAGAACGGGTGGCGACCGGCGAACAACCGGATATTAGCGGTGGTACTTTCTGGACGGTTGACCCGATTGACGGTACAAACGAGTTTATCAACAAGAGTGATGGTTTTGTCGTCGCCATTGCTTTGGTTGTCGGCAATAGACCGGCTCTGGGAGTTGTTTATCATCCATCGCTAAACCTGATGTATTCCGCAGCCGGAACTGGCACAGCTTCAAAAATCAGCGCAGATGGAGTAAGAGCTCCCCTCGCCGCCAAGACATCCGCAGGCCCCATACCTCATATATTGCTACAACAGAAATACGCAGATATGCCTTACATCAAGGACTATCTTGAACGGCGGTTCAAAGGCAGCGCAGTGCGGAAAGACATGTCAAACGGCATTTTTCGCGCCTGCCGGATTGCCGAAGGCCTTGCGGATATGGCATTAGTTTGCACTGATAAAGAAGAAGGCCGCATGGCCTTCTGGGATGTGGCTCCCGGGCAAGCTATTATTGAGTCAGCCGGTGGAAGGGTGGAAACGCTGGAAGGCAACCCGCTCGTTTATGATGCCGGCGACTATTATGTTTCGCCGCACATTGTCCTGTCGCCTTTACAGGCAAAAACCTTCAAGGTCAGGGTTTAATGCGGGCGGATCTTGATACCGCCGCCTTTTTTCTGCTGCTTCAACGTGGCCTGCTTCACACCGGTTTCCACCTGCGAGAAGTTTACTTGTTTGCGGTGTACGGCTGCTACATGCGACCACAGCTCTTTCATATCACCCACATGCCCGACCCAGGCATCAACCGTAAAGACCTGCGACAGCTGTCTCTTCTCGGCAAGAATATTGATGAGCGTATTGCCATGAGCGTCTTTTGAAAGGAAATCCGCCATGGCAATCGGCTCGCCGCATTGCTTGGCAATCTCAACAGCCTTGTCAAAATGACCGTATTTAGCGGCGCTGATAAGGCAAGAATCACCCATCTGTCCGGAAGGTTTGCGCAGATCTGATGTTGTCAGCGCTTCATCCTTTCCGCGAAGATGCTCGTGGATGGCGTCAAAATTATCCCAGACAACTTTAAGACCCAGCGGCAAAACAGGCTTCTCATTGAGGCCTTCATTGAGAGGCGTCAGCAAATCTGATTTTCCATTTACTTCCATTGATTTGAAACGCTTGGCGTAGGTCATGCCTTCGGCTTCCGCATAGGCGTTGTCGAAGTCCTGAGTTGCCATTGGCGATGTCTTCCAGGCATCGAGGACATTGGACCATAGCGTCAGCATATCCTGCAGACGATCCGTCCATTGTGCTGGAGCAAAGACTTTGTCTAATGCTTTTTGTTCAGCTGCTTTGGCCAGAAGGCTCTGCGCGTTGCCCAGCTGACGGGTGTAATCTCTGACTTCCAGCCTTTCGCCATTTGACTGCATTATTTTGAGGATTGCATCAAATTTGGAAAACGCCTCTCTCCGGCTGTCGAATATGGTGTCGCCGGCGCCATCCGGCATCAGGACATACTCCTTGCGGAAGTAATCACCGGCTAGCCGCAGCTTTTTGTTTACTTCAGTATAAGAATAATCGCTTACAGCGGCATTGCGAATATCGAAGGGAGTGATGCCGGCCTTTGCAAGAAGATCTTCAGGGGTTTCCCTTCCTTCGACCGCAAGCATTTTCCGCTTGAGATCAAGAGTCACAACACCCTGACTTTTGTTACGCTCGAAACTGGGAAGTTTGTACCAGAGCTTCTCCATTTCATCATAACGACCTTGCCAGACCTCAAAGGTAAAAACTTTTGCAACGCCATTATTCAGCTTAGCGCTATCCAGCAATGACCGTGTGCCAGATCCTATGGGGCGCGTGAAGTCCTCATAGGTCAGCTTATCGCCGCCAAGGCGGATGATTTCAGATATCTTTTCAAAATTTTTCCATGCACCAACGCTGTCGATAAATGGCTTTCCTTGGTCATCGGTCGCAAAAAAGTCTTCTTTCGTCAGGGTCTGCTTTTGCGCCAGAACATCCATCAGCTGTGCGGGATCCTGAGCCAGCGCCTGCTGAAAGTATTTTTGGGCATCGGGATGTTCAGTGAGAGATGCAACAATGGCCTGCTTCAAACTGTTCATGACTTCTTCACCTCCCTAAAAAGCGTCTTGACGATCGCATTTCTCTGACAGAGCTTCTCGATGTCCTGATAAGTCATCAATGCGCCCGCAGGAATAAAGATAACCTTGTTATCCGGATCGCGCAAGGCTGACTCCAGTGTCAATAAAGTGTCAGCCACCGCAGTGTTCTTGTCCCGACTGATGGTTATGCTTTCCCATCCCTGCTCGACATCAAACAGCCGGCTGCCATGAGGGAGGAACTTACATCCTCTCTCCATGGCATTCTGCTGTGCAGCGACAACGGCAGTCTTCTCCATCAGATCTGGCGGAGGCCGCCGACCTTGACTACTCATATAACACCCCCCTCAAGTTGTTACATAGCAAGTCTTTTGTTCTTGACCACGTACTTGCCCAGCAACATGTCGATTTTGTCATCAACCAGCAGAGCTGCCAGTTTCTGATGATTATTCTGATCAACATCGTTGCGGTACTTGAACGCATCTGCAAGATGGTCCTTGACGGAGTCAGGCATGCCGCGCGTCAGCTCATTCAGAGCCGCTTCAACCTTGGCTTTGGCATTAACCCCGTGTCTGTCGACGTGGGTGATGCCCGCTTCCTTGAAGGCTTGAGCCAGCTTTGACGGCAGCTTCTCGCCAACAACCAGCGCCTTGTCGCGGGATTGATTCAGTACAACGTGCACTGAAATATCACGCTCCTCACCCTGCGCATCTTTGAAGAGAACGCGCAGTGTTGTCGTTGCAAGACCTTGCTGCGAGCGGCCCTCAGCCATATCAAGGGCTTCATCCGGCTCGTTTGCCTTGCTGCCATCGGCTGCAGGCGTTTCCGCCAGCGGACGAATGTTTGCGTCCCAGATCGCGCCAAGGTTTTTAGCGCCTACCGTCGGCAGGGCCAGCGATGCCATGAAGTCCTCGTAGCTGACAATGTCAGCCAGGGTGAAATCAGCATCTGTCTTGTCAGCCGGGTAGGTTGCAGCGTCTTCGATCCGTGCGCTGGCCAACGGGAAGTTGCCCAGAGTCTCGTGATCACGGTTGACGACAAACAGTTCCTTCGTTTCCGCGGTGTTCTTTTCACCGACAGCTTTCAGGGCTTTCCTCAACCTGTCGATCGTGATGATTTTGTCATCATCCTTCTCGAGGATTTCGGGGTCCATCTGGCGGAGGTACTCACAGAACACCTTACGGGCTGCCTCGGACTTCTTCGTGAGATCAGGGCTGTCATAGACGGTCACGTTCAAGTCTTCCTCGACCGACTTCTGACCGCTGTGAGCACCATCCTGAAGGACGATATCGCGCAGACCGAAGTTGTTCATTGCAGTCGACAGCTTCTCATAGAGCTTGTGCTTGCCGACAGCTTCCGTTTTCTCATAGACCATGCGGTCAAGGAAATCGACCAGACGGGTGCCGAACGCAACGGACGGATTCTCATATTCCTTCTCAGCCAGAGCGGGCTGTTTGGTGAAGTTTTTGAAATCGATCTGTATTTCAGATTCAACCGGCTGCATTTTTGGACGGATTGGAATAGCCTCTTCCAGGTGCTGCTTGATCTTACGGAAGTCGATGCCTTCTTTCTTGGAGTATTCTTCATCAACTTCTTCGATCAGGTCCGTGTTGCCGGACGTCATCAGGTTTTCAGCATCTGTCATCCCGGCCCAGGCGTTATAGAACTTGGCCAGCTTTTCGGATGCGTTGACAACGTTCTTCCAGTTCTCCAGGAGTGTCTCCTGAAGTTCAGGAACAGGCACGCCTTCGATCGCAGCTTTTTCTCTTCTCAAGGTCATCAGCCATTCGCCGAACTCCTTGGGATTGGCATCAGCTTGATCTTTGAAGACGCTGTAAAGAGTCGATACAGGCATACCCACCATCATCTGGCAGATACGGTGCTGCCAGTCTGCTTCGGTCGGGTCAGGCAGGGTCTGCGGTGACAGACGGGAGTATACCGATTTATTCAGACTGCGCGTCGTCAAACCGTCTTCCGTTTTGTTACCTGTCAGCGTGACGAAGAAGCCAGCTTGCATGTCTTCACGGCGGAACGTGAAGGAGGAAGGACCATTGGTCAGGTCCTTGTTCTTCAGCGGGTTCTCAACCGTGCAGGTGTTGATTTCCCCGTTCAGGAACTGCCAGACGGTCTGCAGTGCGTTATCCGAGCCTTCCTTAGACTTGTTGTACTCGTCCAGAACGCCTTCGCGGCCTTCGATAAACCACTTGATCAGCGGGCCGTATTGCGAGTTCATACCCAGTGCGTTGCCGCCGGCGTGGTCAAGACCTTCGATCTGGCTGACATCTTTCATTACCTGAAAAGCAGCCTCAACCTGTTCCGGCTTGGCATTGCCCTTGAAGTAGTTCCAGTCGATGGACTGGAGATTGCCTTCGCTGTCAGTCGACACGGCTTCTGATGGCAGCTGCTTCAGCTTTGCGATGGACAAAGCCTGCAGAGAACCTGCCTGCAGGCGCTTATCGATCGCCTTGGGCAATGCATCGCCGGCACCGAAATCAAGCACCATTTCAAACAGCAGTTCGTTCATGTTCTTGCCGCCGCAGTCGAATACTTCAACCGACTGTTTCGAACGGATCCTGCCCTGCAGGCCACCCATGAAGGATTTACCGGCGCCAGGATCGCCGATCATCATCTGCGTGCGGTTTGTGCTGTCAGGCTTGCGTCTCTCAAGGCCGTCAAAAAAGAGAGGCAGCATGCTCGGCACTGGCATGTCGCAGTAAGTGAGCGCAACAACTTCCTTGTACGGGCGCTCCGAGTATACCTTCATCGGGTTGCTGTCGTCAGCGATAACAGACAGAACCTGCTCCAGATTTGTCTGGCCGTTGTACTCAACGCGCTGTGATCCCCACATCGGGTAAGGGCGCGTGGACGTACCAAGCGGCTTTTCCAGCTGCGCGGCGATCTGGCGCGCTGCTTCTACACGCCGTGCAGCTTCTGTCTTCACCGCAGCTTCGGTTGCGTCTTCGCCCAGAATCTTGCGAGCATAGCCAAGCTGAAATTTTTCATCAGTGATCAGATCTACGATCTTCGTCTTCAAGAGATGATTATCGTTAACCGGTGCTTTGGTGGCTGGCTTTGTGTTTTTTGTTGTCATTTCTTTGGATCCATCTTGTTAAGGGCCTTTTTCATGTCTTGACGCTTTTTAGAATTCGGAACCGCTTTGAAGCTACCGCATTTCCGAACTTTCTCGAGTAGTAATCCTACAATCGCCATTGGCACATCGTTAGGGTTCTTCCCCAGCACAACTCCCACCTCCTGTGATGGTTTATGTGCCGGAATGCCTTTGGCCATTTTTTCTATTTTTGTTCCTTGCTGCGCCGTGATGACTGCAACATCGAATGTCACCTTGTCGGAGTATTTGAACATTGTGGTGATCTTTTCTCTGGATTTCGCTTCATCAAAAATATCTCCGTCGGAAAGAACCAACACGTGTGTGAAACCTGAAAGGGTTCCGCTCTTGCCCCGCTGTTCAGCGATTGTTTCAGCAACCTTTTCAACGGCTGGTGCAAAATCTGTCCCGGACTGGCGGCCTTTGCGCATGGCTTCCATGGCCTGACCGACTTTCATGCGGTCATCGCCGGGTCTAATCATAATAGGCGGCTTGTCATCGCCCCACATGCCGACATACACGTTCATGTGCATATCCTTGCCGGCGGCAGCTTCATAAAGAATAGCTGACGCCTGCAGCGCGCTTTGCAGCGGCGACGGGTTATTGCCGCTGGCCGTACCCATACTGCCTGAACCGTCGATCATGATGACGATATCAACTTCAGTCGGCACAAGCTTATATTCGTCTTTGTTAAATCTCTTCAGATCTTCTTCTTCCACTGAACCGGTCAGCTTCTTGATTGTCAGGTTCTTGTGAGCCTCGACATTAAAGCGATCCTTGACTTCACCGTCCTGTGGCAGAATTTCCAGCGACTTTGACTGGGTGACCTGAGTCTGCAGCTGCATTTCCTGCACTTTTTTGAAGATGATGCGCACGCGGTTGATGTGCGCGCTCAATTCCTCGATGCGCTTCGGATAATTCGTCCAGTCCTGCTTGGCAAGATCGCCCAGCGACTTCCCTTCGCTTTCGCCTGCGCCTTTGCCGGGTTTACTGCCTTTGCCTTTTTTCTGACCTTTTTTACCTTTGCCCTGACCTTCGCCCTCTTGGCCATCGGCGTCTTCGCTCTCTTCGCCTTCCTGACCTTCTTGTCCCTCTTCGCCTTGCTCTGCTTCTTCAGCTTGCTTGGCTTTTTCTTCCAGATCTTCCATGGAATCGCCGCTGTCGGAGTCTTCACCGTTGGCGTCCTCAAGGTCATCAAGATCTTCGCCCTCGCCATCCTGGCCTTCGCCGTCCTGACCATTGGCATCCGGATCTACTTCATCGCTTGGGACTTCTGTCGGGTTTTCGACGCTAGGCATATCGCCGGCGCCTTCGACAGGAACGGAGTCTTCATCGGCGGTGCCAAGCTTGCCTTCAGCGCCCTCACCCTCCTGATCGCTTTCTTCGCCGTCTTGCTCCTGTCCGTCCTGACCTTCTTGCTCATCGCCTTCAGATCCCTCGCTCTGTTCGCCATCCTCGCCGGGCTCGCCTTTTTCGCCTTCCTGTTTTTTGCCTTTGTCCTTCTGGCCTTTTTGCTTGTCACCTTGCTGGCCATCAGAATCCTGACTGTCGCCATCGTCATCGATGTCGTCCTGCGGCTCACCCTGTTGTTTGCCGTGCTGTTTGCTCTTCTTGCCTTTTTTGCCCTTCTGGCCTTTGCCTCCGGGCTGACCTTCGCCATCGCCCTCCTGCCCCTCTTGGCCTTCCTGACCTTCTTGCCCCTCCTGGTCTTCTTGTCCCTCTTGTCCCTCTTGACCTTCCTGACCGTCTTGCTGTTGCTGCTTTTCCTGCGCTTCTTTCAGCTGCTGGTCGACTTGGTCATTGGCCTGTTTCAGGATTTTCTGAATCAGGTCTTCTGCATAAAGATTCCAGATTGTCTCGATGATCTCTCTGCGGCTCTCATCCAGGTGCTTGACGCGGCCGAGCATGCTGTTCCAGCCGTACAGTCTTTCGTGCTGCTTTGGCTGCAGGTTCTCAAGACCCTGCGGGCCTCCGCAAAGCTCGCGCAGATACTTGAAGTCATCGTGGTTAACGCCATCTTTGTCATCCTTGGCACCTTCAGGACGCTTCGCGAGCGTGGATGTCTTGCGCACCATGTTCGGGTTGACGCCGACGCGGTCCCAGCCGGCATTCGTATCCTCGAACAAGGCGTTGTTCTGGAAGAAGCTCAGCTGCACCGCGTTGCAAAGGTTCATGTAGCGGCGCAATTCTTCGGAAGCATTCTTGTCTTCAGGCAGGCGCGTCAAACCGATAGCGCGTTGCGTCACAGCCGTGTTGTTAAGCGACACGCTGTAGTCCTGCAGAACCTGCAGGCCCATGTTGGCGACGAAACGGTTGGCGACATTCTCTTCCGCCGCGTCAAACATCATGTGACGCAGCTGCCATTCAGCGCTCAAAAGACGCAGTTTCTTGTATTCATCAGGCTTCAGTTCCGGACCTTTTTTTGCCGCGGCTTTGCTTGCCTTCTGCAGCAGAGGCTGCATTTCTCTGGATACATCCTGCATGCGCTTCGGGTAGGTGACTGTCAGCAGTGCACGACCGATCTCGCGGTAAACGTCCGCACGGGCGTGCTCAAATCCGACAATCATCGTTTGCATCAGGTCGATATTGATAACGTTTTTCTGACGGCTATAAGTGAAGCCGGTACCAGGTTCGCCCCAGGAATATTTGGTGTCTTTATCGCGCAATGCTTCGCGGACGTGGTGAGCGTGCAACAGCAGCTCCTGATAGGCGACCTTCGTGCCTGTCACTTGCTTCCAGAGCGCTGTTTCAGCAAGCATGCCTGTTTCAACTGGCGGCTGCCATGCTTTCATGACATCGGGATTAAGTTTCAGATAGGCTAAACCGGCTCCCCACAGCAATTGCTTTTCAGGAGAGTCGAAGCGCGGCAACTGTGGAGACTGACCCACCTGCACGGCCTCCAAAACATTCTGTACTTCACTTTTGAAATCGGGTTCTTTTGACGGGATGCTGGCAGCGAAAGCCTTAAAATCCTCAAGCGTGAAAGGCTGTGGATTTTCAGTATTTTGTGCTGCCCTGATTTTGCTGTTCAGAAGAAACCTGTAACGCGTCAGAGGTTCGCGCAGGATGCTCTCGATACTTCTTCTGTCTTCAGTGCCATCCATACGCATTATCTCTGTTCAAAGGTTCAGCTCCAGCCAACAAAAATATCGGGGTTCTCCAGGACAGAGTTCCCGCGAGTCCAGAAATGGAATCGAGACCATATTTAAGTCGGGAGAAAGTCTATCATTTTCATGAAATAGGTAAATAGTAAAAAATTAATATAACGTAAATTTATGATTTACATACTTGAAATTACAATTCTGGATATAAAATTTTTAACGAAGTTTCATTTTCATATAAAATATGGATGTTTTTCTTAGAAATAAGGCCGGATGATTTTCCGAGAATCTCCTATTTACTTTCCCAGAATCATCAATATGGAAATCATTCCGGCTGCACATATGAAAAATATATACTGCAGACGCTCCGCACGTAACAGATCATCAGGCATTAAGCGGGCAGAAGTGCCTTGAGGCCCTACCCAGGGATGGTTCTCTACATAGCCGGTATTATAGCGCATCGGTCCCCCCAGCGTTATATTCATCCCGCCAGCCATAGCAGAGAGAAGCCAGCCTTGATAAAACAAGCCGCATTCCCTGCACTGTTGATATATTGTCCGGACCACGGGCCATGGATTGGCGTGGCTCAAAAGCAGAGAGCTGCCCGCCAGAAAAACGGCTCCCAGTGCGGCCGGAATAACATTCAATGCCGTGTCAATAGTCCTTACAAACTGGCCGAAATACTTGCGACGGCTGTCAGGCAGGCCAAACGCTTCCTGTAACGCTGAAAAGGTCACATATAATGACAGACCCACGGGCCCCGCGACCAGCAGCCAGAAAACGGGCGCCAGCAGAAACTGGTTGAAAGATACGGCGATGAATTCAACCGTCTTGCGTATAACGGTATGCGCATCTTCATTTGCAAGCGGTTCCTGGGTATAAGGCTGGAGCGCGGCAATAGCCTGGGGAAGCTCGTTTGAGCTTGCGCCAAAATGTTTGATGATCTGCCGCACGAGTTTTATCGGCATCATGAAGTTGATGCCGCACGCCAGAAATAAAAGCTGAAGACCGAAACCGTAAGTGATATGTCCCGCAAATTTAATTGCTATACCGGCAATGCATCCGAGGGCGCCCAGCATCAGGCCTGCCATTGCTCCGCGAACGATTCTGACTGATTGCGGGCGTGTTTCACGGTTCAGGCGCTTCTCGAGATCAATCCCCGCCTCAAACATCCCCCGATAAAAATACGGCTTGAAACCGGCTTTATAAGGCAGCGCCAACCCTGCACCAAAATGCAGTAAAAGAAAAATAGTGACGAGGAGAGCCATAGCGGCCCGCTATTCGCGCATATCGCGCTGGGTGCGTTCTTTGCGTTCGTGACGTTCCTGCGCTTCGAGGCTCAATGTAGCAATGGCCCGCGCTTCAAGACGTGCAACCGAAATCGGCTCGCCGGTTTCTTCGCAAAAGCCGTATGTTCCCTCTTCAATTTTTTCAAGGGCTGCGTTGATCTTGGAAATCAGCTTGCGTTCACGGTCACGCGCGCGCAGTTCAAGTGCATGATCCGTTTCGGCTGAGGCGCGGTCGGCAATATCCGGTTTCTGCAGATTGTCTTCCTGCATTTCCTTGATGGTTTGATTTGATTCAATCAGAAGTTCAGAACGCCAGCGCAGCAGCTTCTGGCGGAAATATTCCAGCATCACCGGATTCATAAACTTTTCTTTTTCTGTGGGCCGGTAATCCGGGGGCAGAATTGTTGATGACGATTCCAATAAAGCGCTCATGGCTATTTTCCTAACTTAATAAAACCAGCTGGTGATTATAAACATGTCACAGAAAATTCACAACCCGCCATAAAGTTTATTCATAATGTTATATTTATATTGCGTTATGGGTGAAAAACATGTTCACATTTGACCGTATTCGGCCCGAATCCAACCCGTATTTGACCGTATTTCACCTGTATTTATCCGTATCCGATCTGCATTTCACCGCATTTATCCGCAAAAAAATTTCTCTGTCTGTCCCGAACGCAGTCAAAGAATTTTTGTTCCGTCCGCAGGTCAAAAAAACCTTTGCAAAAAATTTTGGTGACATAATGTATTTTTCTTGACGGAAAGCGGGCCGGCTGTTACGACTATCCATAACTGTATAGCTAAGGGAAGCAAACATGTTTGATAAAAATAAAAAGGTCGAACAACTCGAACAGTTGATGGATGAAGGCAAGCTGGACGCGTTCAATCTGCTCTATCAGCAATTCAAGAACCAAGGCTTTGACATCGACGGATACCGTTCCCCCCTCCTTGGCCACGACATTTGCGGCCTACTGTCTTCAGCCATGTTGCAGGGCCAACCTGATTTTGCGGGCTTCCTGATAGGAAAAATCCCGGCGGATGAAGTCGCCAGGCTTACGCCAGAATTTTCAAAGAAAGGGAAGTACGGAACATACCGCGCCACCCTGCTCTATCTGGCCATTGAAAACCGCATGGATGATATCGCCCTGCAACTGATCAAGAATCCTAATGTGGATCTGGGTTGGGGAATGGAACAGGAGCATACTGGTAGTCACGGCTCGACTTACTGGGACAACATTGAAGATACATTCAAGCTGGCCGCGCGAATGGGAAATCCGAAAATTATCGAGGCCCTTTATAGCGCACATATCAACGATCTGAATGCACGCGCCAACGAGATCAAGGAACACGCCCATTTCTTCAAGAACCACCGCAGCAAGAAAAAACTTGCCCTGGCGCAGGAATTTACCGCCGCGCGGGATGGTCTGCTGAAAAAGGCTACAGGTCAGCCTCCATTACCCGCACCGCCTACCGGCAAGCCGCCAACACCGAAGCCCTGCCCCTAAAGCGCGGCTTCCGGCGCTTTAGCAAAACCCACCATAAATAGATGAATTATTAATATGCGAATTAATTTTTCAATCCGTTATTTGCCGTTGATTGAGTCGTAACAGTTACAGGCACAGCAGTCTCTTGCAGCAAAGGCTGCTTTGAAACTTTTTTAAAAGCCTTTGTCATGATTTTAATCCTGCGGTCAAGAGACGGGTGGTCCATAAACGCTTCTTTAAATAGTGAGACTTTTTTGAGTTTTTCCGGATAGACACGGGCAAGAGCACTTTTGCCGCTCTCCAAGTCGCGTGTAATATAAAGGGCATTACGGTCAGCGCGTTGTTCCATGGTCCGCTGGCCGGATTTCATTGCCACCTTTGCGGCAATATAAGAACCGATTGCTATAGCAGTTCCAGTTAATAGTGTAACAGTTCCGGCAGCGGCGACTACAGGAAGAGCTGCACCGAAAAGAGAAGCGCCTGCGGCTATAATGCACCCCAATACTAAATATCTGGCTGTTTTTGCCACTGTATTTAAGCCGAAAACACCTAAAGACCTGTTATCTTTCGCCTTCAAATGCGACAGCTCGTGTGCCGCGACAAAGCGTAATTCTTTTTCTGACATGCCGTCAGTTAAAGCAGCCTTGGTTGTCAATATTATATTTGCACCCGGCACGGCAGCGAAGGCCCCCGCGTCATAGCTGTTTTTAATAGTATAAATTTTAGGCGGGTCTTTCATGCCTAATTGCGTGCTAATGTCTGCCACGATGCCTGTTATCGGCGCATCGTCGGCAACGGCTTCTACACTTCCGGACTTAATGAGCCTATTGGCATACTTTTTTCTGTAGGCACTTCGTGAAAGCCTGACCGCGCTCACTGCCCCAAGCCCGGCTGCAACCCCGATCGCCACAGGATTGAAAACAAAACTGAGACCGAGACCAAGTACCGCCAATCCGGCAGCTGTGCTTGACGCTGTAACAACACGATCCCTTTTAGTAACGAATTTCCAATCTTTGGCCATATTACGCTCCATAACCTTTGATATAAAATTTAAGGCATGAGCGTATTACAGATATTAAATTATGTCAATATGGACTAGGCAGCTTCAATCTGCTTCAATGCCTGATTAAGTTTTTGTCTAACGTTTTCAGCATCCTTTACAGTTTCTTTTTGCTCTTCTACGACTTCTTCAGGCGCCTTTGCCAAGAAACCTGGGTTTGAAAGCATTTTATTTATCTTTTCAATGCTTTGAGAGACTTTTTCAATCTCTTTTCTTAAGCGTGTCCGTTCTTGTTCAATATTAACAACGTCTGCTATCGGCAGGATAATATTGGCTTCTTCAAGAACGATCTGGATTGCGCCCTTTTGCGCGGCATCCTCGGACACAAGCGCCGTTTCCAGCCGTGCCAGACGGCAGATGATATCGTTATAGACCTTGAGGCGTTTCTGGTTAACCGCATTCGCGCCCTTGAGCAGCATCTTGATTTTTGCCGCCGCCGGAACGTTCATGTCAGCCCGGACACTGCGGATGCCCGAGATCAGATTGACGACCCAGTTCATTTCTTCCTGCGCGGCCTTATCTATAATCCTGGCATCAAAGACAGGCCATGGGTGAGTCATCAGCCAGTCATTCTTGTCCTGTGAAGGTTCGCTCTTGCCCAGCAGATGAGCGTGCAGCTCTTCCGTCAGATACGGCATGATCGGGTTCAGCAGCAACAGCAACTGGTCAAGCACCCAGCCGGTCGTTTCGCGCACTTCCGTCTTCAAAGCCTCGTCCGTGCCGTTCAGCAGCGGCTTGGTGAATTCGATATACCAGTCGCAGAACGTGCCATAGGTGAAATGATAGAGATGCGATGCGGTATCGTTGAACCGGTAAACATCGATTGATTTCGCTGTTTCCCCGGCCACACGCGCCAGCTCACTCACAATCCATTTATTGATGATGTGCTTGTTATTCTCGGGCTTGAAAGCCGGATTCAGCACGCAGCCGTTCATCTCACAGAACCGTGCTGCGTTCCACAGTTTGGTTGTGAAGTTGCGATAGACCTCGACGCGGCTGGCCGACAATTTCACATCGCGGCCCTGAGCCGCCAGCGCCGTCAGCGTAAAGCGCAGCGCATCGGAGCCGAACTCATCCACCAGCTCCAGCGGGTCGATGACGTTGCCTTTCGACTTTGACATCTT